>JBOGIC010000698.1:0-1918 GCA_050744985.1 Acidimicrobiales bacterium | reverse complement strand
CACGTACCTGGCGTGCGCCCGGGACCGCCATAGCCCGAGCGGCTCCAGCCAGTTGCGCATCGGATGATTGACACCAGGGCCAAGCCGGTAGGGGCTGGGGAACCACAACTGCCAGGTGTTGGCTGCCCTCGTGGCGCGGCTCGTGATGCCGAGGCACCGGCTGACGAGATCCTCGACGAGTTGCTTGTTGGCGGGATCACCCGTTGCGTACGTGAAGCCTGGGCCCATCGTCCCGTCACCAATCAGGTGCGCGAGAAGCAGGAGGTCGTCGTCCGCCCAGTCCTGGCGCTCGCGGAGCGGAGCAGGCAGGCGGCGAGGCACGGCGACAAACGCGCCGACCGTCAGAGCATCCAGGCGGGACCAACCGTCGATGGTCAGGAACGGGTGATTGCCTGTGGCTTCTACGCTCCGCCCGGACGCCAGTCTCAGCCGGAACACCGGTCGGATCCCCGACGGGAAGACCTTCGTAACCCGGGCCGGGACGAGACGCCACCTGTTGTCGAGCGACCACAGGAGCGGCTGCTCCTGCGTGAGGACCAACTCACCCAGCGAAACCTCCTCTCCGGTATCGGCCCGCAGGACACGCGTACTCGCCGGCATGCAACCCGATTCCCTCAAGTCCGCAAGCACGGGGCGCTTGTCGGCGCGGGTTTCGAGACCGCGGGACAGCTGGGATAGGGCGACGACCGGCACCTGCAGCTCACGGGCGAGGATCTTCAGGCCGCGGGAGATCTCCGATACCTCGACCTGGCGGTTCTCGGCGCTGGTGCGGCCGGTCATCAGCTGGAGGTAGTCGATGACGATCAGCCCCAGTCCGGCGCGGCTCTTGAGGCGGCGGGCCTTGGCCCGGATCTCCATGACGGTGAGGCGCGGGTTGTCGTCGATGAACACGGGCGCCTCGGCCAGCCGCCCGACGGCGTGGCTGATCTTGGGCCAGTCGGTCTCGAGCAGGCGCCCGTTGCGCATCCGCGTGGCGTCGACCCGGGCCTCGGCGCACAGCATGCGCTGGGTCAGCTCGAGGTGGCTCATCTCGAGGGAGAACAGCAGCACCGGCGTGCGCGACTCGACGGCGGCATGGGCGACGATGCCGAGGGCGAACGACGTGTTGTGGGTCGGGACGAACGACCGGCCGGCCAGGTAGAGGTGGCTGGGCGAGTCGACGGTGATGCACCGCACCGGCACGGACGCCACGGGCCGGACGGCCGTGACGGCCCGCGTGGGGCGGGGGGTTTCCAGGGTCGTCCAGCTGAACCACCACGTGCGCCCGAGCCGGCCGCCGGGCAGGAGCACGGAGCGCGTGCGGATCGGGCCGGGCTTGTACCCCAGGGATGCGACCAGCTCGTGGACCTCGCCGAGCAGTCGGCGATCGCCGAGGGACAGCTCGACCGTGCCGAAGCGTTCGGGCACGCCGGAGGCGGCGTCGACGATGCCCTCGAGCAACGCGATCCGCTGCTTGACCGACGCGCGGAGGTACGGGGTCGGGATGTGCTTCTCGGCCGGGCGCGACGAGCGGGTGTCGCTGCTCGAGACCGGCGTGGGGGTGGACGTTCCGGCGGCGAGCCAGCCGCCCATTGCATAAGGGTCGATGGGGAGGTCGGCGTCGGGCAAGTCGAGCGGCTTCGCGAGCGGGATCGACCAGCAGCTACTGCGTTCGGGCACGCAGCCGCCATTGCGTTCGGGCACGCAGCCGCCATTGCGTTCGGGCACGCAGCCGCCATTGCGTTCGGGCACGCAGCCGGGCGCGGGCGCGGCGTCAGCCATCTGTTGCGTGGTGACGACCCGGGCGGTGTCGTCACGTGAGTCGTGGGCGAACCACTGGTGATCGGCGTCGGCGACGAGGGTGGAACCGTCGTCTAAGCTGACCTCGTAGCACGGGTGGCCGTGCATCACCGGCGTGGCGAAGGTGACCCGGCACGGC
>JBOGIC010000697.1:0-8195 GCA_050744985.1 Acidimicrobiales bacterium | reverse complement strand
CGACACGATCGGGTCCTCCGTGTACACGATGACCTTCGACAGGGGGCCCGACTCCGACGCCTTCTTGAACGCCTCGTTGACCTCCTCCACCGTCACCTCCCGGTCGAGGATGGCGGTGAAGTCGGTGATCGACCCGTCGGGCACGGGCACCCGCAGGGCGGTGCCGTCGAGGCGGCCCTTCATGGATTCGAGCACGAGGCTCGTGGCGCGGGCGGCACCGGTGCTCGACGGCACGATGTTGATGGCGGCCGACCGGCCCCGCCGCAGGTCCTTGTGCTGGAGGTCGAGCAGGTTCTGGTCGTTGGTCATGGCGTGGACGGTCGTCATGAGGCCCTTCTGCACGCCGAAGGCATCGTCGAGCACCTTCACCATGGGCACGAAGCAGTTCGTCGTGCACGAGGCGTTGGAGACGATCTTGTGCTTCTCGGGGTCGTAGGTGTCGTCGTTCACCCCCACCACGAACGTGGCGTCGACCCCTGAGGCCGGGGCGGAGATGACGACCCGCGGCGCGCCGGCGTCGAGGTGCGCGGCGGCCTTGTCCTTGTCGGTGAACAGGCCGGTTGACTCGATGACCACGTCGACGCCGAGCTCGCCCCACGGCAGGGCCTTCGGGTCACGTTCGGCGGTCACTTTGAACGAGTCGTCCCCGACCTGGATGCCGTCGTCGGTCGTCGTCACCTCGGCGTCGAGGCGGCCGAGCACCGAGTCGTACTTGAGCAGGTGCGCCAGGGTCGCCGGGGAGGTGAGGTCGTTGACGGCGACCACGTCGATGGCGCCCCCCCGCTCCCTGGAGGCGCGGTAGAAGTTACGACCGATACGCCCGAAGCCGTTGATCCCGACGCGTACTGCCATGTGATTCTCCTCCTCGTTGTGGTTCTCCGAACTGGCGACCGCCCGGCGTCGTCCTTCCGGTTCCCTTATCCGACCAGATCGCGTAGGGCCGCCGCCAACTGGAGCGGATCATGGGCCGCGCCGTCGTCTCGCGCGACCGGTCGCTCGACGCACGGGACGCCGACGTCACCGCACGGCATCGACCCCGGATGGCACAGCACGACGTCGACATCGAGGCCGTGCCGGCGCAGGGCGTCGACGTGGGCCGCCACGTCGTAACCGTCGGTCTCCGGGTGCTGCGGACGCAGGTTGCAGACGTACACCTTGTGCCCCGGTGTGGTGGCGAGGGCCTCTCGGAGGGCGGGCACGGCGACCACCGCGAGCACGCTCGTGAACAGCGAACCCGGCCCGATCACAACCTGGTCGGCCCCGGCCAACGCCTCCAGGGCGGCGGCGGGCGGGGCGGCGTCGCTGGGGACGAGGGACACGGTCACGATGCCGGCCGACTCCTGCACCGCCACCTGGCCCTCGACGGACCGTCCGCCGTTGCCGTCGGGCGAGCGGACCACGGCCTTGAGCGTGACCGGCTCCTGGGTGGCCGGGATCACCCGGCCCGTGGAGCCGAGCGCATCCGCGACCACGTCGAGGGCGTGTTGGAAGTCGCCGGTGGCCTCGGCCAGGCCGGCGATGACGATGTTGCCGAAGGCGTGGCCTTCGAATCCGCCGCTCTCGAAGCGGTGCTCGAAGGCGGCCGTCCAGGGTGACGACGGATCGGCGAGGGCGACGAGGCAGCGCCGGAGGTCGCCGGGCGGCGGGATGCCGAACGCCGCCCGCAGGCGCCCGCTGGAGCCGCCGTCGTCGGCGACCGACACGACGGCCTGGACGTCACCGGCGTAGATCCGCGCCGCCTGCAAGGTGGCCGCCAGGCCGTGGCCCCCACCGAGGGCGACCACGCGCGGCCGCCCCGCCCCTTCTGTCCCCGCACCCATGCCGACCACGGTGGCTGACGGCCTAGCGCTCGCGCAACCGCGCGGTCAGCGTCGCCGGGCGTCGCGGTGGGACACCGTCGGGGAGAAACCCCTCTGCTCGAGGATGCGGCCCAGCTCCTCGGCAATGACCACCGAGCGGTGGTTTCCGCCCGTGCAGCCGACGGCCAGGGTGAGGTATGACTTACCCTCGCGCACGTAGGCGGGCAGGAGCAGCTCGAGCAGGTCGTCGACCCGGGCCAGGAACTCCTTGGCCTCGGGCTGGTCGAGGACGTAGTCGCGGACGGCCTGGTCGAGGCCGGTTTTGGGGCGCAGCTCGTCGACCCAGTGCGGATTGGGGAGGAACCGGCAGTCGAGCACGAGGTCGACGTCGAGGGGCAGCCCGTGCTTGTACCCGAACGAGACGACGCTGACCTGCATGCCCGGCCCGGCGTCGCGGGCGAACAGCTCGAGCAGCCGGTCACGGAGCTGATGGACGTTGAAGTCGCTCGTGTCGACGACGACGTCTGCCATCGACTTGACGGCGTCGAGTTGTTCACGCTCGCGCTGGATGCTCTCGAGGAGCCCCTCGCCCTCGGTCACGGGGTGGCGGCGTCGCGTGTTCTCGTAGCGGCGGACCAGCACCTCGTCGGATGCCTCCAGGAAGAGCACCCGCACCCGCCGGTTGGTCTCGCGCAACTGGTCGAGGGCGGGCGTGAGCTCGTCGAGGTACTGGCTCGTGCCCACGACCAGCGCCACGCGTTCGGTGGTCGAGCCCGGCGACTGCACCAGCTCTGCGACCTTCGAGATCAGCGCCGGCGGGAGATTGTCGATGACGAACCACCCGAGGTCTTCGAACGTGTCGGCCGCCTGCGACCGTCCCGCCCCGGACAACCCGGTGATGATCAGGAACTCGTTGCTCATGCCAGTTTCGCCGCCGCCAGCACCAGGCCCGCCGTGCCGAACACCATCGGCACGAACGTGAGCACCAACTTGGCGTACTGCCGGTCGAACCGGGCGTCGAGCTCGCTGCGCAGCGCCGCCATCTCGGTCTTCAGCTCGACTCGCAGGTCGGCCATCTCGGTCCGGAGTGCGGCGCCCTGCTGGGCGATCTCACCCCGGAGGGCGACCAGGTCGGATTGGCGGGCCACGTCGGCCCACCCGACGGGCGGGAGCAGCTCCATCAGCGTGGTTGCCGGCCCGGGGCCGAGCTGGTGCTCCAGGGCCTCGAACAGGTCTCGGCGGGCGGCATCGTCAACCATCGCGTGTTCCCTTCACTCCTCCTGATCGAGAGGGGGAAGGTCATGGTGCCAAGGATAGCGGAAGGGTACGTCATGGTGATGCTGCCTTTGCCACACCCAGGCTGTCATACCCCCTCCGTACAATATGGATATGGCAATGAGCATGCTTTCCATTCTGGAACGGGTACCCGATGAAGCGGCCGCATACGAGTTGCTTGAATCTCTCCGGTGGGGCGACAAGCCCGTGTGTGCTCATTGCGGAAGTGAGCGGGTCTACTTTCTCCGGCCGTCTAACGGGATTTCCCGGACAACCCGTCGGGGCAAGCCAAGCGAACGGCGGGTGTGGAAGTGCGGGGATTGCCGTAAGCAGTTCTCTGTGCTCACCAACACCGTCATGCACGGCACCAAGATACCCGTTCGCAAGTGGGTGTTGGTGCTCTTTGAGATGGCGTCGAACAAGAACGGTGTAGCGAGCCGCGAAATTGAGCGTAGGTACAACCTGACCCCTAAGGCTGCCTGGTTCATGCTTCATAGAATCCGGGCGTCGATGGAGCGTGGCCCGCTCGTGGCCGCTCTGTCAGGGACCGTTGTGGCAGACGAGACGTGGATCGGTGGGAAGCCGAAGAACAAGCACCAGCAAGGGCGTAAGCGTCCCGGCACCAGCAAAGGCGTTTCAGGCTACCCGCACCACAAGACGCCCGTGTTGTCCTTGGTCAACAAAGAGACGGGTGAGATTCGGTCCCGCGTGATCCCCAACATCACCGGGGCGACGTTGGCGCAGGCGATCCGGGACCAGGTTGATGTGTCCGGTTCCCGTCTTCACACCGACTCTGCACACCAGTACCGCTCCATCGGCAAAGAGTTCCGCAGCCATGAGTGGGTCGACCACCAGGCCCGAGAGTACGTCCGGGGCGATGTGTCAACCAACCAGGCAGAGGGGTTCTTCTCGCAGCTAAAGCGGAGCATCGACGGCACGCACCATCACGTCAGTACGCAGCATCTACACTGGTACCTCGCCGAGTTCGATTTCAGGTATTCGACACGGAAGATCAGCGACACAGCACGGATGGAGCGGATGATGGACCGGGTCGGTGGATGCCGGTTGATGTACCGGCCGCTCATTACGAGGTTATCCGCCGAATAAAGATGGCAGCGTAAGGTGGGCGTTGACCAAACCGGAGTGGCTTCGGTCTGACGACCATTTCGACTCGTTCACGGTTGGGACCATATACCAGGCGGTTACCATTTGCCGCATAGCCGATGATGCCCGGCAGGACCTCGGTGTACTGCAAGCTAATAAGCCATGTCCACATGTCCATCTCGTGATCCAGAGACGGACCTGTGGCTATCCAGGACGCGAACGCGACCTCGTAACGAACGACATAGAGCACGCTCGCTTGGCGAGCTTTAGTCAGTCAGACCGAGTTCGCGCAGGCGGTGACGTGCGCGGCGTTCAATGGGTAGCGTGGCCCAAAGTGCCTTACGTTCCACCTGACGGTCTACCTCCGCCAGCCATTCGTCCTCCTCACGAGGGCGTTCCGGCGTTCGCAGTGGTTCAAACGCTCGAATGGCTTCATCTCGTGACGAAGACCGTGCAGCATCGCTCATGCTCCCGCCTCCTCATCGGAGGCGTCGTCAACGTCCTCCGGCTTGGTCGCTAACAGGACCTTCGCTGCCTCTACGAACGACAGTGGCGCCACGGTGTGGCGCTCGTCTCGTTCCGCCTCTGTCGGTTGGCGCCTCCCGGCGCGATCCCTAGTCATGGTCCCTTGTCAAACCATCCAGGATGCCTACCTTGCCTAGTTGGTAGACAACGCACAGTATGCGCCACATGCACAGGATGTGCACAAATCTTGGCAAAAAGTTGCGAACTGCACCAAACGGCGCAGATGCGACAAACGGGTCCATTAGGTGCCTGACCAGCACCTTTGCGACGCTGGGTGTGGCAAAGCCAGCGTCGTGACGTCATTCCTCCCGCCTCGCCACGAGGAACAGGACCCGCGGGATCGAGACGGCGTCGTGGTACTCCTCGGCCCGGGCGAGGAACCCGGGGGGTGGCGCCGGCTCCTCCATGTGGCGGATGAACAGGCCGGCGGCGGCCATGGCGTTGACGTAGCGCGACAGCGGGCGGTGGACGAAGGGAAGGAGGACGTCCTTCTCGACCTCCTCCATCGTGCTGTCCTCGATCAGGTACGGGCCGACCCGCCAGTACTGCTCGTTCAGGATGAGGTCGTCGATCCAGCCCGAGTTCGGCGTCTGCAGGAGAGGGTGGTTGAGGATGAAGATGAACGTGCCCCCCGGGCGCAGCAGGCGGCCGACCTCGGCCAGGGCGACATCGGTGTCGTGGATGTGCTCGAACACCAGGCAGGCCAGCACCAGGTCGAAGGAACCGTCCGCGAACGGCAACGCGTGCGCCGCCGCCCGGGCGTAGACCGGTCCGCCGGCCCGGGTGCGCGCGGTGGCGAGCTGTCCCCACGTCGGGTCGGCGCCGACCACCCGGCATCCCGGCCGACGGGTGGCGATCATGCGGGCGACCTGGCCCTCGCCCGTCCCGATGTCGAGCACGCAGCTCACGCCGTCGAGGTGCGACGCCACCATCGGCAGGATCTGCTCCTCGTACTCGGGGTCGGCGCCGTCGGTGAACTGGTCCTGCCACCACTGGGCGTGGATCTCCCACGGGTCGGTCGTCATACCCGCCCTGGCGCCGGCTGCGTGCCCGAACGCAATGGCGGCTGCGTGCCCGAACGCAATGCCGGCTGCGTGCCCGAACGCAATGCCGGCTGCGTGCCCGAACGCAATGCCGGCTGGTGGAGCGCGTCGTGGACGGCCTGGGCGACCGGGTCCGGCAACCACGGCAGAGCGAGGAGCGCCTCGACCGGGGCCTGCTTCAGCTTGGCCATCCCACCCATCTCGGTGACGAGACGCTTCCTGCGGACCGGGCCGAGTCCGGGCACGTCGTCGAGGGCCGAGCGGACCATCCGCTTGCCGCGAAGGCTCCGGTGGTACATGACGGCGAACCGGTGGGCCTCGTCCCGCACCCGCTGCAGCAGGTACAGCGCCTCCGACTGGCGGGGGATGCGCACCGGGGCATCCCGGCCCGGCACGTACACCTCCTCGAACCGCTTGGCCAGGGCGGCCACCGAGATCTCGCCGTCGAGCCCGAGTGACTCGACGACCCGCACGGCGACGTCGAGCTGCGGCTGGCCGCCGTCCACCAGCAGCAGGTTGGGCGGGTAGGCGAACTTGCGCGGCTTCTTCTCCGCCGGCTGCGTGCCCTCGCGCTCCTGCACCAGCGCCGTCAGGCGGCGCGTAAGCACCTCTTCCATCGCCGCCAGGTCGTCCTGGACCGACGACTCGCGGATCTTGAAGCGGCGGTAGTCGGACCGCTTGGGCAGCCCGTCCTCGGCCACGACCATCGAGCCGACATAGTCGCTGCCCTGGATGTGGCTCATGTCGAAGCACTCGATACGAAGCGGCGCCTCGGGCAGGTCGAGCGCCTCCTGGAGCGATGTCAGCGCCTGGGCCCGGGCGTTGTGGTCGGACGCCCGCTTCAGCCGGTGGTGGGTGAACGCCTCGTTGGCGTTCTGGACGACGGTGGCGAGCAGCGCCCGCTTGTCGCCGCGCTGCGGTACGCGCACGGTTACCCGGCGCCCCGCCTGCGAGGTCAACCACAGCGCGTAGAACTCGGCGTCCTCGGGCTCGTCGGGCACGAGCACTTCGCGCGGCACGCCGGCTACGCCCGGCTCGGCGTACATGCCTTCGAGCACGTTGGCGACGAGCTGGGGCTGGGTCACGTCCTCCACCTTGTCGACCACGAAGCCCTTGCGGCCGACGACCCGGCCCCGCCGCACGTAGAAGACCTGCACCGACGCTTCCAGGTCGTCCTCGGCGATGCCGATGACGTCGAGGTTCTCGGGACGCTCGGTCACCATCGCCTGCTTCTCGATGACCTTGCGGACGCTCGCCAACCGGTCGCGCAGGCGGGCGGCCCGCTCGTACTCCATGATCGAGGCCGCCTCCTTCATGTCCCGCTCGAGGCGTCGCACCACGGGTTGCGTGTCGCCGTCGAGGAACTCGATGAGGTCGTCGACGAGGCGGTCGTACTCGGCCTCGTCGACCTCGCCCACGCAGGGGCCGGCGCACTTCTCGATGTGGAACTCGAGGCACGGCCGCCCGAGGCGCTCGTGATGGGCGAACTTGTTGTCCGAGCAGTTGCGGATCGGGAAGGTCCGGCGCAGCAGGTCGAGCGTCTCGCGGATGGCCCGGGCGTGGCCGTAGGGGCCGAAGTAGCGCGTGCCCTTGCGTTTCTGGCCCCGCATCACCATCGCCCGCGGCCAGGTGTCGTCGAGCGTGATGGCGAGGAACGGGTAGCTCTTGTCGTCCCGCAGGCGGATGTTGAACCGCGGCCGGTGCTGCTTGATGAAGTTGTACTCGAGCATCAGGGCCTCGACGTCGTTGCGCACCTGGATCCATTCCACCGACTCGGCGGCGGCGACCATCTGGGCGGTGCGGGGCGGCAGCGACAGCGGGTTCACGAAGTAGTTGGACAGCCGGCTGCGCAGCGACTTGGCCTTGCCGACATAGATGACGCGCCCGTCCCGGTCCCTGAACTGGTAGGACCCGGGGCTGTCGGGGATGGTGCCGGCCGGCGGCCTTGTCAACACGGACCAATCATCCCATCGCTACACTTGTGCCCACGCCGGGCCTGGTCTCCCGGCGCCGTTCTGCTCCGAGGCCGACATACCCGCGTGTGGCGACCAGGCTGTCACCGCCGGCCGCGAATCGGAGTGTCATTTTGCGGAGGGACAGGTATGTTCCGAATCCAGGCGGCGCTCCCTGAGCGCTACGCGGGCGCGGACCCCGACGACTTGGCGGCGCGCATCGGCGCGGCCAAGGCGACCCTCGGGGAGCGCCTCCTCATCCTCGGCCACCACTACCAGCGCGACGAGGTCATGCGTTGGGCGGACGCCCGGGGCGACTCGTTCGGCTTGTCAAGGCGGGCGGCGGCCAGCCACGAGGCCGAATTCATCGTGTTCTGCGGCGTGCACTTCATGGCGGAATCCGCCGACATCCTCACCGCCGCACACCAGCAAGTGATCCTCCCGGACCTCAACGCCGGCTGCTCCATGGCGGACATGGCCGACCTCGACTCGGTCGA
>JBOGIC010000696.1:0-6008 GCA_050744985.1 Acidimicrobiales bacterium | reverse complement strand
CGCGACGACGTTCTGCTCGACCGGGATGTCGACCGCCGCCGCCTTGGGGCCCGCGGCGCGGGCATCGGTGACGTAGACGATGCCGGCGTCGGCCTCGCCGAGGGTCACCTTCGACACGACGCCCTTTCCGTTGGGCTCGAGCGACCGCGGCCGCGCCGACACGCCGGCGCGGTCGAGCGCCTGGGCGCCGAAGCGGCCACACGGCACCTCCGGCGCGCACAGCACGACGATGAGATCCGAGCGGCCCAGGTCGGAGAGCCCCCGCACGCCCTTGGGGTTGCCGGCGGCGACCAGGATGGCGAGGCGGTTGTGGGCGAACACCGCGGGCGCCCCCACGGCGGCGGCGTCGGTGGCCTGCTTCATCGTCGCCTCGTCCGCCGTCGCGAGGACGTCGGCGGGCGCCCCCGCCTTCACCTGCTGGACGAGCGTGGACGACGCGTCGAAGCTGAACGTCACCTTCGTCCCCGGGTTCGCCGCCTCGAACCGGCGGCCGATCGAGGTGAACGGCTCGGTGAGCGACGCTGCCGCCAGCACCGTGACGGAGCCGCCGGCAGACGCATCGTCACCGCACGCCGCGGCGAGCGCGGCGAGGATCGCCAGCGCCATTGTCGCCACGACCACGCGGCGCATCAGGGCATGCGCTCGACGACGACCGAGGTCGCCTTGATCGACGCCACGGCCAGCACGCCGGGCGCCAGGCCCAGCTCGTCGGCCGCCTCCCGGGTGAGCAGCGACACGATGCGATGCGGCCCGGCCTGGATCTCCACCTGGGCCATGACCCCGTCACGGGAGACCTTGGTGACGACGCCGGGGATGCGGTTGCGGGCGCTGCGCGGCGTGCCGGCCGCCGCCGGTGGATCGGCCGGAGCGAGGGTGACGGCCAGCGCGGCCAGCGCCTCACCGTCGATCACCCGCTGCCCGCCCGACGTGCGGTGGCCGGTGACCCGGCCGGTGTCCATCCACCGGCGCAGCGTGTCGGTGCTCACCCCCAGCGCCATGGCCGCCTCGCCCAGTCGATAGCTCGGCATTGCGAGGATTCTGTCAGGAAAACCTCGCGTTTGCGAGACCCCACATCGGTTCATGTAAGCCAAACCCACCGAATCGGTGGCGGTCGCTTACAAGAACCGAGGCGGGGGCGGTACCCGGCGGCCGGAGCTACTGCGACTTGCGGTGGCGGGTGAGGATGAGGGTGACCAGGGCGCTCAACAGGGCGGTGACCACCAGCACGATGATCAGCGGCACCTGCCGGTCGGTGATCAGGAAGCTGACCTTGACCGACGCGCTGTTGGCGACGACGAAGGCGACCAGGATGAGGACCAGGATCCCCGCACCGATGAGGCGGGCCCGCTCGTTCGGCTTGTTCTCCGCCATGCCCACCCGACCGTACCGGATGGGGATTCCGATCGGGGTGCGGCGAAGGAGCGTGTTGTGGAACCGCCGCACCCAGATCGGCGTCCCCTACTGCTGAACATCATCGACCACGACCGGTCACCACACGCCCTACAACAGATCAACTCCGCCCCAACTCGGTACCGGGCACCGCTCACTACCCTGGGTGGGGATGGCCGGTCCTCGCGTGCTGGTGGTGGACGACGACGAGCCGACCCGAACCCTCCTCCGGCGGTTCCTGACGATGGACGGCTACGTCGTCGACGAGGCGGCGGACGGGAGGGCGGCGCTGGCGGCCATGGAGCGCACGCCGCCGGAGCTGCTCCTGCTCGACATCATGATGCCGGGCCAGGACGGGCTCGATCTGCTGAGCACCCTCCGGGCCAAGAGCGACGTGCCGGTCATCCTGCTGACCGCCAAGGACAACGAGGGCGACCGCATCGTCGGCCTCAAGCTCGGCGCCGACGACTACGTCACCAAGCCGTTCTCGCCGGCCGAGCTGTCCGCCCGCATCGAGACCGTCCTGCGGCGCACCAGCCGGGCGGCGCCGGCCCGAAGGCTCAGCTACGAGAGCCTCGAGATCGACCTGGGGAGCCGTGAGGTGACCATCGACGGGGAGTTGGTGGAGATGCCGGCGCGGGAGTTCGAGCTCCTGGCCTTCCTGGCCTCGTCGCCGCGGGAGGTCTTTGCCCGCGAGACCATCCTCGAGCGGGTCTGGGGCTCGTCGCCCGAGTGGCAGGACCCGGCCACGGTCACCGAGCACATCCGGCGTATCCGCCGCCGCATCGAGCCCGACCCGGACCATCCGCGGTGGATCCGCACCGTGCGGGGGATGGGCTACCGGTTCGAACCGTAGGGCTGGCTGCCGCGCAGCCGGGCGTGCGTCTCGATCACGTCGGTGATTACCTGGTAGGCGGCGAGGGCGGCGAGCACGAGAAGCGCGGCTGGGAGCACGAGCAGCAACCACCCCACCGTTCCACCGAGGAAGGCGGCCACGTAGGTGACGACGGCGCCCACGTACCCGCCGACGATCCAGAGGAGGAACCACCGCAGCACGTGACGCCGGTTGGGGTCGTCCGGGGGAAACAGGTCCCGCACCGACCGGCAGGGCCACCAGAGGTTGATGACGGGCACCACGAAGCCGACGACACCGGCCGTCGGGTCCCGCTTCGCCGGCAGGCCCAGCCTCGCGGCGACGGTGGCCGACCGGTAGAACCAGAACAGGAACAACACGCCGGCCACGGTTTGCACGATGCTGGGCAGCCACGACGAGAGCAGGTAGAGACCGCCGAGGTCGAGGTCCAGCACCGAGAACGAGCGCCCGTCGCGGAGCTGATCGATGAGCTGAACGAGCCCGGCGTGGGCGCCGAAGGACCCCAGGACCCCGGCGCCGGCGGCGGCGAGCACGGCGATGCGGGCCTTGCGGGCCGGTTCGTCCTCGTCCGGGAACGCCGGTGCCTGCCACGCGTGGGGGGTCCAGGCCGTGCCGTCCCACCACCGGAACGGTGCCTGCTGCAACGGGTCCGGATACCAGCCGGGAGGGGTGCCGCCGGGCGCCACGGTCAGGTCATCGGCGCGCGTCGCCGCGCCCTTTAGGATCGAACCCGGCGGGGCCCAGACCGGAAAGGACACACCATGCCCGATGGCGGCGACCACCAGTGGGACGAGCACGAGCACGAAGCGGTCGTGCACAGCCATGGCCACTATCACGTCACCCACAACTTCCGGGAGATGAGCGGCGCCTTCGAGCATCTCAGCTCCTACCACGAGCATGAGCACGACCACGCCGCCGTGAAGCACAGCCACTACCCCCACGAGAGCTACGAGAAGGAGCACGCCGGCGAGGCCCACGTGCACGATCACGGGGAAGCGGTCCGGGCGCCCGCGAAGAAGGCGGCGGCCAAGAAGACGGCCAAGAAGGCCGACGACCAGCCCTAACGCAGCTCGTCGTCGTCGAGGGGCGCCGGCATGGCCTGCTCGACGGCATCCGCCTCCGGCACCTCCGGGTCGTGACTCGGGGTCTCGGGCACGTCCTCCGGCACCCTGACCTCGCGCTGCTGTTCCTGCCGGTCCGCCTCGGATGCATCGCTCATGGCCTCCTTCTTACCGCGACTTCGGCGTTCAGGCCTCGCCGGCCGGGCCGAACGTTCCCGTCGTCCCGGAGGCGGGTAGACCCGCGCCGTGACAGGTCTGGACATTCCGGAGCAGCCGGCGATGGCGCCGGGGGCCAACTTCGTCGAGGCGCGGTCGGGTGCCGGCGGCGCCGACGACGGCGAGTTCGCGCCCGTACTGGCCACGACGGTCGCCACCCTGGACGCCGCCGGCGTCGCCCACGTGTTCATGGGCGGCATCGGCGCCGCCACCTACGGACGGCCGCGGTGGACCCACGACATCGACGTGTTCGTCCGCCCCGAGGACGCCGGCCCCGCACTGCGGGCGCTGGCCGAGGCCGGGTTCCGCACCGAGCAGACCTACCCCGACTGGCTCTACAAGGCGTTCCGGGGCGAGGTCATGGTCGACCTCATCTTCAAGTCGATGGGCGGCGTGCTCCTCGACGACGAGATGCTGGCCCGCTCGCGGGTCGAGGACTTCGAGGGCCAGCCGATCCGCATGATGGCACCCGAGGACCTGCTGGTGATCAAAGCCATCGTGCACGACGAGCACATGCCCCGGCACTGGCACGACGCGCTCGCCATCGTGTCCCGCTGCGACCTCGACTGGGACTACGTGGTCGAGCGGGCCCGCCGCCACGGCGCCCGGCGCGTGCTCAGCCTGATGCTCTACGCCCAGTCCAACGACCTGATCGTCCCCGCCCCGGCCGTCCGCACGCTGTTCGAGGCAATCTACGGGCCATGAGCGCCCCGGAGCCGCACGCCTACCTGACCGAGCGCATCCGCGAGGCCCTGGCCCACGACCCGGCCGTGGCCGAGCTGGGCATCTCGGTGTCGGTCTCGGGCGGGCGGGTGCTGCTCACCGGCGACGTCGCCACGGGCGACCGGCGGCGGGCGGTGGAACAGGCGGTGGCGCCCCTCGTGGGCGACCTCGAGCTCCACAACGGCATCACGGTCACCTCGGCCTCCGAGGCGGACGGCGAGGAGGTCATCTCGTGATCCGGGTGGCGGCCGTGGGCGACGTCCACGCCGGGCTCGACTCGGCCGGGACGATCGCCCCGCACTTCGAGCACGTGCGCGAGCGGGCCGACCTCCTGTTGCTGGCCGGCGACCTCACGCGCCACGGCGATCCGGACGAGGTGGCCGTGCTGGTCGACGAGGTGCGCGACGTGGGCGTGCCGACGATCGCGGTGCTGGGCAATCACGACCACCACTGCGACCGCGCCGGCGAGGTCCGGGCGGTGCTGGAGGGCGGGGGGATCACCGTGCTCGAAGGCGAGTCGACGGTCGTCGCGGTGAACGGCTCGACCGTCGGCGTCGCCGGCACCAAGGGGTTCGGAGGCGGCTTCGCCGGGGCGTGCGCCACCGATTTCGGCGAGCCGGAGATGAAGGCGTTCATCCGCCACACCCGGACGGTCGCCGACCGGCTGCACGACGCGCTGGCCGGGCTCCGAGCGGACCACCGCGTCGCCCTGCTTCACTACTCACCGGTGGAGGAGACCTTGCGCGGGGAGCGGCTCGAGATCTACCCGTTCCTCGGGAGCTACCTGCTGGCCGAGGCCATCGACCGGGCGGGGGCCGACCTCGTCGTGCACGGCCACGCCCACGCCGGCGCCGAGAAGGGCATGACCCCGGGCGGCGTGCCGGTGCGCAACGTCGCCCAGCCGGTCATCAAGCGGGCGTACCACGTCTACTGCCTAGGAGGCGCCGATGAGTGACGGGACCGAAGAGCCAACGGAATGGTTGGTGGACGCGGCCGACCCGCTGCTCACGCCCGAGCGGCTGGCCCGCGTCGCCGATCCCGCCCGCCCGGACCGGCTGGCGTGGAACGCATTCCGCATCCTCGGGCTCTGGAACACCGACGCGTGGGTGCCGTCGCTGGTGGAGGTGGCGTGCGGCGACGAGAGCCCGCTCGTCGAGCTCGACTGGGCCGACGCCACGATCGTGCCGTGGACCAGCGACGTGCTCGGCCCCGACATGTGCGACATGGTGATCGCGGGCCCCGACGGCTACGTGGTCGTGGCGTGCACCGTCGACCCGTACCCGCAGGAGGCGCCGCTGACGGCGGCCGCGGTGGCCGCGATCGACGGGTCGATCGAGGGGGGCAACCGGGAGGCCGGCCTGATCGTGGTCACGCCGCCGGGCACGCCCCCGCTCGACGAACGGCTCGAGTTGGCCACCGACATCGAGGTCCACGACGGCCGGCTGATCTTCGACCTGCTCGAAGGCCGGATGGGGTCGGTGTCCTGGACCCGTCTCGGCCGCCTCGCCCTCGACCTGGCCGAGGAGGGCGGGGAAGAGCCCATGGAGCAGGTCCACCGCCTCATCACCGAGCTGCAGGCGAGGTACCCCGGCGTCGACATGTAGAGCGTTCTTGTAAGCCTGAGCCACCGAATCGTTGGCTAAGGCTTACAAGAACTCTCTACATGTCGACGCCGGGGTACCTCGCCAGCAGCTCGGTGATGAGGAGGTGAACCTGCTCCATGGGCTCTTCCCCGCCCTCCTCGG
>JBOGIC010000695.1:0-3078 GCA_050744985.1 Acidimicrobiales bacterium | reverse complement strand
GGCATGGGCCGAGAGCATCCTCGGCGCGGTCGGGGTGGTCGTGCGGGTGTCGGAGCCGCTGCTCGACGCGGTGATCGGCCTGTCGGGCTCGGGCCCGGCGTATGTGTTCCTCGTGGCCGAGGCACTGGTCGAGGCCGGCGTGCTGGTCGGGCTGCCGCGCCCGGTGAGCGAGACCCTCGCCGTCCAGACGCTGCTCGGCTCGTCCCAGCTCCTCGCCCAGTCGGGCGAAAGGCCCGAGGCCCTGCGCGCCAAGGTGACGTCCCCCGGGGGCACCACCGCCGCCGGCTTGCGCGCCCTCGAGAACGCCGGCGTGCGGGCCGCGATCCTCGACGCCGTCTGGGCGGCGACCGACCGCTCCCGGGAGCTGGGCGGGTAGCTCCGGGCTCTCGGCGGAAACTCCGCCCCCTCTTTCCCCAAGGGCCACACGTCCACTAGGTTCCCCAACTGGCGAAGTGGGGTGATCCAACTGGCGCAGTCGCACGCACGGCCCCGGTTCCTGACCGTGGCCGAAGTGGCCAGCATGCTGCGGGTTTCGACGATGACCGTGTACCGGCTGATCAAGGCGGGGCAGCTGCCCGCGGCGCGCGTCGGAAAGTCGTACCGGGTCAAGGAAGAGGACGTCGACCGCTACCTGGCCAGTACCTACACCCAGGCGGGCTGAGAAGAGACATCCGGACGGCGGCGTAACGTGCGCGGGTGGCGCCGCGCTTCGACACGGTCTCCTTCCTGTCCGACTACGGGCTCGAGGACGAGTTCGTCGGCGTGGTGAAGGCCGTCATCCGCTCGATCGCCCCGCACGTGACCGTCCTCGACCTCACCCACCAGATCCCGCCCCACGATGTCCGGGCCGGCTCGCTGGCCCTGGCCCGCAGCATCCAGTACCTGCCGCCGGGGGTCGTGCTGGCCGTCGTGGACCCGGGTGTCGGCAGCGACCGCCGGGCGATAGCCGTGGAGGTCGGCGGCGACGAGCCCGACGACCAGGGCGTCCTGGTCGGGCCGGACAACGGACTGCTGGCGTCCGCCGTGGCCCTCGCGGGCGGGGCGAAGCGGGCGGTGTCGCTCACCAACACCGACTACCACCTCGACGCCCCGGGCCCGACCTTCGCCGGCCGGGACATCTTCGCCCCGGCGGCCGCGCACCTGTCGCTCGGGGTCGACCTGGCCGAGCTGGGGGAGGCGGTCGACCCGTACTCGCTGCTGCCGGGCATCCTGCCCCTCACCCGGGTGGAGGACGGGGCCGTCGTCGGCGAGGTGCTGTGGGTGGACCGGTTCGGCAACGTGCAACTCAACGTCGATCCGGCCGAGGTCGAGCACATGGGCGACAAGGTGCTGCTGCGCACCGGCGACCGACCGGCCCGAGCCGCGACCCGCGCCCGCTCCTACGCCGACCTCAAGGCCGGCCAGGTCGGGCTGCTCGTGGACTCCTACGGGATGCTCGCCATCGCTCTCAACCGCCGGCCCGCGGCCGAGGAGCTGCGGGTGGGCCCGGGCGACGCCGTGACGATCGCACCGGCCACGGAGTAGAACGAGCCCAGCCCATGCGCCCCGCCACCACCCTCGCCCTGGCCTTCCTCCTCGTGGCCATCCTGGCCGCGTCCCTGATCCAGCTCCTCGTGCTGGCGCGCTGACCCCCGCTCGTTTACTCCGCGAAAGTGGTACCTCCAAGGCCCAATGGCGCGGAGTAAAGCGTCAGAAGAGGGCGGCGCAGAGGCGGCTGATCTCGCGTTCCAGCTCGGCGAGCCCGTCGACCTTGCCGACACACAGCGAGACGCCCGCCTCGGTGGCCTCCCGCTCGATCGCCTCGTCGATGAACGCCGTGTAGAGGACGATGATCTGGCCCGGGCGGCGCTCGCGGATCAACCGGGCGGCGGTGAGGCCGTCCATGAACGGCATGCGGTAGTCCATGACGACGACGTCGGGGTCGGCCTCGTCGATGATGTCGAGCGCCTGCTGGCCGCCGGAGGCCTCACCCGAGACTTCGAAGCCGTCGAGGCTGAGCATCGCCGAGAGCATCCGGACGACATGGGCGGTGTCGTCCACCACCATCACCCGGATGGTCCGGCTCATGGGCCTGAGGCTATCGGGATCGGTGGCCTACGTCGCCTGCTCCGCAACCGGGCCGGCCTGTGGACCGAACCCCCGGATTGCGTGAGCGGGCGGAGGCCTCCCGTCCCGGCGAAAGCGCACGTGAACGGCGTGTGACGCGCTTGTGAAGGGCTTTGTGAAATGGAGCACGAGGTCGGTACAATCGGGGCCGTGCTCGACAACCCCCCAGACGGCGTTCCGGCCACGCAGGCCGGTCACGGCGTTCAGGCCACGCAGGCCGGTGAGGCGTGGCCGTCGGGCAACGGCGCCGACCCGGCGCCCGAGGCGAGCCGCAACGGCCGGCGTATCCCCGAGGCGACGGTCGCCCGCCTGCCGGTCTACCTCCGCAGCCTGGTCGAGGTGGCCGAGGCCAAGACGGCCACGATCTCGTCCGAGCGCCTGGCCGAGATGGCCGGCGTCAACGCCGCCAAGGTGCGCAAGGACCTCTCGTACCTCGGCAGCTACGGCACCCGCGGGGTCGGCTACGACGTCGACTACCTGATCTTCCAGATCAACCGCGAGCTCGGCCTCACCCACGACTGGCCCGTGGTCATCGTCGGGCTCGGCAACTTGGGCCAGGCCCTCGCCAACTACGGCGGCTTCACCGAGCGGGGCTTCCCCGTGGCCGCGCTGGTCGACGCCGACCCCGCCAAGGTCGGCACCACCCTGTCGGGCTACGAGGTGCACGGCCCCGACGCCCTGCCCGGCCTCGTTGAGGCCCACGGCATCACCATCGGCGTCATCGCCACACCGGCCGGCGGGGCCCAGGACGTCGCCGACCGGCTGGTCGAGGCCGGCGTCCGGTCGATCCTGAACTTCGCCCCGACGGTGCTGTCGGTCCCCGAGGAGGTGTCGGTGCGGAAGGTCGACCTCGCCGTCGAGCTCCAGATCCTCTCCTTCTACCAGCAGCGACGAGGCGCCCCGGCGGTCGCACCGTGAACCTCGACTACCCGGTCAACCTCCGCTTGGCGGGGCGGCCGGTGCTGGTGGTGG
>JBOGIC010000694.1:0-2702 GCA_050744985.1 Acidimicrobiales bacterium | reverse complement strand
GGCCTGCAGCCCGTCCTCGGTGAACTCGAGCTCGACGTCCTCGAACTCGAACACCTTCTGGTACTGGCGGACGAGGGCGTTCTTCGGCTCGGTGAGGATGCGGACCAGGGCGTCACGGTCGAGGCTCCGGACGGCCCCCATCGTTGGCAGTCGGCCGATGAACTCGGGGATCATCCCGTACTTGACGAGATCCTCCGGCAGCACCTGGGCGAACAGCTCGCCGGGGTCGCGCTCGGTCTTCGACTTCACCGTGCCGTGGAAGCCGACGCCCTTGTGGCCGATGCGGCCCTCGATGATCTGCTCGAGCCCGGAGAACGCACCACCGAGGATGAACAGCACGTCGGTGGTGTCGATCTGGATGAACTCCTGGTGCGGGTGCTTGCGCCCGCCCTGCGGCGGCACCGACGCCATCGTGCCCTCGAGGATCTTGAGCAGCGCCTGCTGCACACCCTCCCCCGACACGTCCCGGGTGATCGATGGGTTCTCGCTCTTGCGGGCGATCTTGTCGATCTCGTCGATGTAGATGATCCCGGTTTCGGCCTTCTTCAGGTCGTAGTCGGCTGCCTGGATCAGCTTCAGCAGGATGTTCTCGACGTCCTCGCCCACGTAGCCGGCCTCGGTGAGGGCGGTGGCGTCGGCGATGGCGAAGGGCACGTTCAGAAGGCGGGCCAGGGTCTGGGCCAGCAGCGTCTTGCCGCACCCGGTGGGGCCCAGCAGGAGGATGTTGGACTTGGCCAGCTCGACCTCGGGGTCGGACAGCGCCCCGACCTGCACCCGCTTGTAGTGGTTGTAGACGGCGACCGAGAGGATCTTCTTGGCGTGCTCTTGGCCGATGACGTAGTCGTTCAGGAACTCGTAGATCTCACGGGGCTTGGGCAGGTCGTCGAAGCGGAGCTCGGACGTCTCCGAGAGCTCCTCCTCGATGATCTCGTTGCACAGGTCGATGCACTCGTCGCAGATGTAGACCCCGGGGCCGGCGATGAGCTTCTTGACCTGTTTCTGCGACTTGCCGCAGAACGAGCACTTCAGCAGATCTCCGCCATCTCCGAATTTCGCCACGAGTGTGTTCCCCCCGACGCCCGCTCTGGCCTCTAGCTGACACCCGCCGCTTGCGGCACGGCCGCAAGCTCACGGGTCACGATCACTTCGTCAATGATGCCGTATTCCTTGGCCTCGTCCGCGCTCATGATGAAGTCGCGGTCGGTGTCCTTGCTGATCTTCTCGATGGACTGGCCCGTGTGGTGCGCCACGATGCGGTCGAGCAAGGTGCGCATCTGCAGCAGTTCCTTGGCCTGGATCTCGATGTCGCTGGCCTGGCCGCCCGCACCGCCCGACGGCTGGTGGATCATGATCCGGGCGTGGGGCAGGGCGTGGCGCTTGCCCTTGGTGCCGGCCGCCAGCAGCACGGCTGCGGCCGAGGCGGCCTGGCCCATGCAGTAGGTGGCGATGTCGGGCTTGATGAACTGCATGGTGTCGTAGATCGCGAACAGGGCCGTGATGTAGCCGCCCGGCGAGTTGATGTAGATGCTGATCTCTTTGTCCGCGTCCTCGGACTCGAGGTGCAGCAACTGGGCCATCACGGCGTTGGCGATGTCGTCGTCGATGGGCGTGCCGAGGAAGATGATGCGGTCCCGCAGCAGGCGGGAGTACACGTCGAGGCCGTACTTGTTGCCCCGGTTGTCGGTGATCTCGACATTGGGCACGTGGTACACGGCCGACGGGGGTGTCCACAGCCGGCCATGGCGTTCGGGCCACGCAGGCCGGTCCTGCGATTCGGTCATCTAGCTGTCTCCTCGGCGGGTACTGCGTCGTCGGCAGGACTCTCATCGTCCTGCGAAGCCTCGGGTGGGCGGGGCTCGAGTTCTGAGCGGTCGATCACCCGACCGTCCTCGTCGACGTACTCGGTGTGCTCGACCAGCCACTCCATGGCCTTGGTCTTTCTGAGACCCGAGCGTACCGCGGGGAGTTCCCCTTCGCTTTGAAGCCTCCGGCGCAGGGCGTTGGGCTTCTCGTTGCGGCGCTCGGCCAGGCTGTCGATGTGGGCGTCCAGCTCCTCGTCGGTGACCTCGATGGATTCGATGTCGGCGACGGCCTGGAGCGCAAGATCGGCCTTGAGCGCCGCCTCGGACTCGGCGCGCAGGCCGCCGGCCAGCTGCTCCTCGGTCTGGCCCGTGGCCTGGAGGTAGTCGGCGATCGTGGCGTTCTGGTGACCCAGGCGGTGCTGGAGGTTCTCCACCCGGCGGCCGAACTCGCTGGTGACCAGCGCCTCGGGCATGTCCTCGTCGACCAGCTCGATGAGCGCCTCGAGCACCTTGTCCCTGACGGCCAGGCTCGCCTGAAGCCGCTTGATGGCGTCGGTGCGACGGAAGATGTCCTCACGCAGCTCGGCGACGGTTTCGAACTCCGAAGCCTCGCTGGCCCACTCGTCGGTCACCTCAGGGAGGACGGTCTCGCGCACTTCCTTGACCAGGACGGTGAAGGTGACCTCGCCGTGCTCGGGCACGGTGGCGTTGAACTTGATGATGTCGCCGGACCGCTTGCCCCGCAGCTCGGTGTCGAGCTCCTCCACGATGGTGCCGGCGCCGACTTCGTAGAGCTCGTCGTCGGCGGCCAGCACGGTCTCGCCGTGGACGGTGAGCTTGCGGTCGATCGACACGTGGTCGCCGTCCCGTGCGGGCCGGGAGACGGTCTGCAGCTCTCCG
>JBOGIC010000693.1:0-3521 GCA_050744985.1 Acidimicrobiales bacterium | reverse complement strand
GGGCCGGGTGCTGGCGGTGGCCAAGCACCCCGAGCAACGCCGGCTCGCCCGCGATCTCGGCGCCGACCTGGTGGTCGGCCCGGACGAGACGCGGCGGGCGGTGCGGCGCGCCACGGGCTCGCTGCGTGTGGGCGGCGGCCTGTCGGGCGGGGCCGACGTGGTGATCGACTCCGTGGGCAGCGAGGCGTCGGTGAACGAGAGCCTGGCCGTCGTGCGCCCGGGCGGGTTGGTGGTGCTGCTCGGCATGCCGTCCACCGTGAACGTCGACCTCACGCCGCTGTGGCAGCGCCAGATCACCCTGCGGGGCTCCTATGCCTACGGCACCGAGCCCGTCGACGGCTCGCCCCACACGTTCAGCCTCGCCTTCGAGCTGGTGAGTGACGCCGGCCTCGAACGTCTGGTCACCGCCACCTATTCGCTCGACCGCTACCGTGAGGCCATCGACCACGCCGCCAACGCCGGCCGCCGTGGGGCGGTCAAGGTCGCGTTCGACCTCCGAGGAGAGAAGCGCCGTTGAGGCAGCACCCCGATCCCGTTTACTCCGCGCCATTGGGCCCTGGAGACCCCTCTATCGCGGATCAAACGCAGTGGTGAGGGAGCACGGCCGGCCCGGGTTCGTGCTCGATGTCGACCGGTCGACGCCGCCGGTGCTGTTCCACGCGGGCGAGGGGTACAGCCTGGAGCGGCTGCCGGTCGGGAGCCGGGTCGTCTACCCCAACGAGCCGCTGCCCGCCATGGAGGACCCCGACGCGGCCATCCGCCAGGCCCTCCTCCACCCGCTCGGCGACTGCGATCCCCTGCCCGCGCTGCTGCGCCCGGGGATGCGCCTGACGATCGCCTTCGACGACCTGTCGATCCCGCTCCCGCCGATGCGCCAGCCCGACAATCGCCAGCGGGTGATCGAAGCCGTCCTCGACATGGCGGCCGACGCCGGCGTCGACGACGTGGTGCTCATCGCCGCCCTGGGGCTGCACCGGCGGATGACCGAGGCCGAGTTGCGTCACGCCCTCGGCGACCGCATCTACGACGCGTTCGCCCCGAACGGCCTCCTCCAGCAGCACGACGGCGAAGACCCCGACGGCCTCGTCGCCATCGGCACCACGCCCGAGGGCGAGTTCGTCGAGTTGAACAAGCGGGCCGCCACCAGCGATCTGCTCGTCTACGTCAACGTCAACCTCGTCTCGATGGACGGCGGCCACAAGAGCCTCGGCACCGGCCTCACGTCGTACCGTTCGCTGAAGCACCACCACAACGTCCAGACCCTGCAGCGCAGCAAGTCGGTCATGGACCAGAAGAGCTCGGCGCTGCACTCCTCGAACTGGCGCATGGGCCGGCTGATCGCCGCCAGCGGCATCAAGGTCTTCCAGATCGAGACGACGCTCAATACCGACACGTTCCCGTCGGCGTTCGCCTTCCTGCAGAAGCGGGAGTGGGAATGGTCGGCACGCGACCGGGCGACGTACCTGGCGGTGAAGAAGCTCACCGACCGTTCACCCCGGTCGGTCACGCGACCCATCTTCCAGTCGATCCGGTCACCGCACGCGATGACGGGCGTGACCGCCGGCGAGGTGGAGGCCGTCCACGCCGTCACCACCGAGGCCGTCTACCGCCAGCACCTCGTGGCCGTCGAAGGCCAGGCGGACATCCTCACGCTGGGGCTCCCGTACCTGTGCCCCTACAACGTCAACTCGGTGATGAACCCCATCCTCGTCATGTGCCTGGGGCTCGGTTACTTCTTCAACCTCTACCGGGGTAAGCCGCTCGTGCGCCCCGGTGGCGTGGTGATCATGAGCCACCCGACGCCGTGGGAGTTCCACCCGGTGCACCACCCGAGCTACATCGACTTCTTCGAGCAGGTGCTGACCGAGACGACCGACCCCGTCGAGATCGAGGCCAAGTACGAAGAGGACTTCGCCACCGACCCCTGGTACATCCACCTCTACCGCACGAGCTACGCCTACCACGGGGTGCACCCGTTCTACATGTGGTACTGGGGCGCCCACGCGCTTCAGCACCTGGCGCCCAACGGCGTGATCATCGTCGGCGGCGATCCCAAGGCCGTGCGGCGGCTCGGCTTCAAGCCGGCGTCCACCCTGCGCGACGCGCTCGAGATGGCCGAGGACGTCGTGGGACGGCACCCGTCGATCACCCACCTCCACTGCCCGCCGTTCGTGATGGCCGACGTGACCTGATGCTCGCACGCACGTTCCCGCTGACGAAGCCGACCTGGCCCAACGGCGTCCAGCGCCCGCCGGTCGAGCGCACCACGGGGATCCACTACGACACGACCTGGGCGCGCCGCTACCCGGCCCGCCTCGCCCGGGCCCTGATCGTGGACGACGTGCTTCGGCCCGTTGTCCACCTGCTGGGCTCGCCGCGGGTGCACGGGCTCGACCACATCGAGCACCTCGACGCACCCGTCATCTTCGCCCCCAACCATCACAGCCACCTCGATACGCCCCTGGTGCTCGCGTGCCTGCCCACCCGGTTCCGGCACCGCACGGTGGTGGCGGCGGCGGCCGACTACTTCTTCACCACCAAGGCGAAGGGCGCGCTGTCGTCGATCACGATCGGGGCCATCCCGATCGAGCGCCAGCGTCTCAACCGCCGGTCCGCCGACCTGGCCGCCGGACTCCTCGAGGACGGCTGGAACCTCGTGATCTTCCCGGAGGGCGGGCGCACGCCCGACGGGTGGGCCCAGGAGTTCCGCGGCGGTGCGGCCTACCTCGCCGAACGCTGCCGCCGCCCCATCGTGCCGGTCCACGTCGAAGGCACCCGGCGCGTGATGAGGAAGGGGGCGAAGTACCCCACGCCGGTCGGCACCCTCGGCCGCGGGCCGGGTGTACAGGTCACGTTCGGCCGGCCCCTCGTCATCGAGCCGGGTGAGAACGCCCGCCGGCTCGGCGTGCGCCTCGAAGCGGCCGTCGCCACGCTGGCCGACGAGCGGGACACGGACTGGTGGACGGCCCGCAAGCGAGCCGCCGCCGGTGGCACGCCGTCGCTGCGCGGCCCCGACTCGGGCGCCTGGCGCCGGGCGTGGGCCCTCCCCGGCGGCCGCCGCCGCAGCTCGTCGTCCGGCCCCGACTGGCCCTAAGACCTACCTCGTTCGCTAGACCTTCGACCAGTACTCGTCGGAGGCGACGAGGGTGGCGAAGAACGCTTCCTGGCGATAGCCGCTGTCGAGCTGGCCGGTCCAGCCGGCCCGCTCCGACGCGGACGGTGCCCGGCGGAGGAGCCACGGGTAGGCGAAGTCCACGACCCGTCCGTGGGTGACGGTGTAGGTGCAGAACGCCAGCGCGACGGTGTAGCGGTCCATTCCCTTGTTGGCGATCTGGTCGACCCAGAACGCCCGGCCGGATGCGTCGGGCGCCACACCCAGGAGGTAGCCGTACAGGGCGTCCACGTAGCCGCCGACGGTCGAGCCCCGGCGGGCGAAGAACTCGTCGCCGCCCAGCACGATGGTCTGGGCGTACTCGAACGGCCAGCCCCCGGCGATGGCGCCGACGATCGCATCGAGCTCG
>JBOGIC010000692.1:0-3105 GCA_050744985.1 Acidimicrobiales bacterium | reverse complement strand
GTCTCCAACCGCGCCAGCGGGTCGTCCCCGCCCTCGGCGGCGGCCACCTCGGCGGCCAGCGACCGGGCCCGCTCGGCCAGCACGGCGGCCAGGCCGCGCGCCCGCTCCCGCAACGCCCCCATCCGCGCCGCCACGGCGTCGAGGCCCCGACCGTCGATGGCGTCCAGGCGGGTCTCCAAGTTGGACACGTCGGCGTCGAGGGCACGGATCTGGGCCAGCGCCGCCGCCTCCTCCTGCCCGCACGTCGCCCGGGTGCGCACGGCGCGGTCCGCCCCCGCCTGCAGCGACGCCACCGACCGGCCGGCCAGGTAGAGCTTCAGCGCCCGCAGCTCGGCGGCCAGGTCACCGTGGCGGCGGGCCGCCTCGGCCTGGCGCTCCAGCGGCTTCATCTGCCGCCGAAGCTCCTTGAGCAGGTCGGAGAGCCGCACGAGGTGGGTTTCGGTCGCCTCCAGCCGCCGTTGCGCCTTCTCCTTGCGCCGGCGGAACTTGAGGATGCCCGCCGCCTCCTCGATCACCAGCCGGCGGTCCTCCGGCCGCACGTCGAGCACCTGGTCGAGGTTGCCCTGCGACACGATGACGTGCTGCTGGCGCCCGACGCCCGTGTCCGACAGCAGCTCCTGCAGGTCGAGCAGCCGGCACGGCACGCCGTTGATGGCGTACTCGGATTCGCCCGAGGTGCGGAACAGCGTGCGGGTCAGCGTGACCTCGGAGAATCCGATCGGCAGCAGGCCGGCCGAGTTGTCGATCGTCAGGCTCACCTCGGCCCGGCCCAGCGCCGGGCGCTTGCCGTTGCCGGCGAAGATGACGTCCTCCATCTTCTGCGACCGCACCGTGCGCGGCCCCTGGGCGCCCAGCACCCACGCCACGGCGTCGACGATGTTGGACTTGCCGCTGCCGTTGGGCCCGACCACGACCGTCAGGCCGGGCTCGAGGTCGAGCACCGTCGAGTCCGCGAACGACTTGAACCCCTTCAGGGTCAACGACCGCAGGAACATTCACATCGACGCTACCGAGCGTGGAGCCCGAAACCGCGGCATTCCGCCCCCATCGAGTTCTTGTAAGGCTCAGCCACCGGTTCGGTGGCTGAGCCTTACAAGAACGATTTGGTCAGACCTGGCACTGCGGGCACAGGAACGACGAGCGCCCGTTGACCTTGACCTTGACGATGGTCGAACGGCAGCGGCGGCACGCCTCGCCCTCGCGGTCGTAGACCTTGTGCTCCCGCTGGTAGTCGCCGGGCTCGCCGAACAGGTCGCGGTACTGCTCGTCGGACAGCGACGAGCCCCGGTGCTTGATGGCGTCCTGCAGCGTCTCGGTCATGGCCCGCCACAGCCGCCGCACCTCCTGGGAGGTCAGCTTGCTGGACAGGCGGTCGTAGCGCAGGCCGGCGCCCCACAGGATCTCGTCGCTGTAGATGTTGCCGATGCCGGCGACGAACTTCTGGTCCATCAGCAGCGGCTTGAGCTTCATCTTCCGGGCCGCCAGCAGCTCACCGAACTGGGTCCACGACATGACGTCCTCGACGGGGTCGAAGCCGAGGTGGGCCAGTTCGGGCACCTGCTCCTCCAGCTCGTCGGGCGTCGTCACGAACAGCTCGCCGAAGGTCCGCGGGTCGACGAAGCGCAGCTGCCCGCCCTGGGTGAAGGAGATCACCACGTGCGTGTGCTTGGGCGGCGGGTCCTTCACACCACCCTTGGCCTTCAGCAACTGGCCGCTCATCCCCAGGTGGACGACGAGCACGTCGCCGCCCTCCACGCCGACGATGAGGTACTTGCCCCGCCGCTGGACCGACGTGAGCTTGTGGCCCTCGAGCTTGTTGATGAAGTGCTTCTTGTTCGGGTGGCGGCGGATCGAGCGCATGCCCGACACCTCCACCTGCCTCACCCGCTTGCCGACGACCTCCTTGTCGAGGTCCCGGCGGATCGTCTCGACCTCGGGGAGCTCAGGCACGCTGGTCGTCCAGCCCGTTCGCCTTCGTCTCAGCGGCGATGACGCTCCAGGCGATGCGGGCCGCGGCCTGCTCGGCCTGCTTCTTGGAGCGGCCGTGGCCCGTCCCCAGCGCCCGGCCCTGCAGCAGCACGGTGGCCGTGAACTGCTTGGCGTGGTCGGGCCCGTCCCCGGCCACGTCGTAGCGCGGCAGCTCCTCGTACTCCCGGGCCGCCAGCTCCTGGAGCCGGGTCTTGAAGTCGGTGGCGCCCGGGCCGGCGGCGGCCTCGGCGATGCGCTCACCCAGGATCGTCATGACCAGCTCGGCCGATGCGTCCCACCCGCCGTCGAGGTACACGGCCCCGATGACGGCCTCGAGGGCGTCGGCGAGGATCGTCGGCTTCTCCCGACCGCTCGAGGCGTCCTCGCCCTTGCCCAGAAGGAGGTACGGCCCGATGCCGACCTCCTCCGCCGCCTCGGCCAGCGTCGCCGAGTTGACGACCGAGGCCCGCACCTGGGCCAGGTGGCCCTCGGGCAGGCCGGGATAGGTGCGATAGACGTGGGCGGTCACCACGAGGCCCAGCACGGCGTCACCCAGGAACTCCAGTCGTTCGTTGGATCCGGTGCCGGGGTTCTCCGCGCACCAGGAGCGGTGCGCCATCGCCCGGCGGAGCAACTCGACGTCACGAAACTCCCAGCCGAGCCGCTCCTGAAGCCCTTCCGCGCCCGGACCGTCGCTCAGGATCAGCCCTTGTCGCCGACTCGGCCGACGATGTACTCGACCGCGTCACGCACGGTCTTGAGGTCCTCCAGGTCCTCGTCCTCGATGCGGAAGTTCGCGTCGCGGGAGGCCAGGTCGGCCTCCAGGGCCTCGACCAGTTCGATCAGGGCCAGGGAGTCGGCGTCGAGGTCGTCGGTGAACGACTGGCCTTCGCTGATCTCACCGGGGTCGATCTCGAGGATCTCCGCGAGCCGGTCCTGCACCAGTCGCAGCACCTCCGGGCGGCCCAGCGGACCATGGTCGACGTCGATCGGCGGCACGGCCACACTCCTGATGGTCACTCCGGCAGGGCGTTCAGGCCACGCAGGCCTGAATTGCGTTCAGGCCACGCAGGCCTGGGCGCGTGGAGTCTAGCCAGCACACCGCTTGTGCGCTTGTGAACGCCGACAGCCGTCTAG
>JBOGIC010000691.1:0-3811 GCA_050744985.1 Acidimicrobiales bacterium | reverse complement strand
CCTCGCCCGTGAACCGGCTCCGCCGGCCCTGCCGCCCGCGCCGGTCGAGGCGACCCCGCCGCGAGCCCCGGCCCCGGAGGCGCCGCCGGCACCGATCGTCTCGCCGCCGAGCCCATCGGCGGACGCCAGCCCGGGCTGGCTGCTGTTCGGTTCGGTGTTCGCGGCGCTGTGCGTGCTCAGCGTCCTCGTTGCCCTCCGGGGACGAACGCGTATTTCGCCGCCCTCCCCGGTTCTCCACGTGGGGCATGGACGCAATCTTCATGAGCTACCGGCGCATCGGGACGTCGGGCTACGGCGGGCGGCTCTACACGACGCTCAGGGACCACTTCGGGAGCAAGCGCGTCTTTCGTGACATCGACTCGATCCCGCCGGGGACCGACTTCGTCGAGGTGATCGAGCATGCGGTGACACGGTCGGCGGCTGTGCTGGCGCTCATCGGTCGGGACTTCGTCCGGCTCGAGCTCGAATCGGCTTTTCGCCCACAAGGTCGTCGTCATCCCGCTGCTGGTCGAGGGGGCCCGGATGCCTCCGTCGACCGCGCTCCCGCCGTCGCTGATCCGGCTCAGCCGCACCCAGGCGCTGGAGCTGTCCGACGAGCGCTGGGAGTACGACACGCGCCGCCTCGTGGCCCGGCTCGACGAGATCGTCACCTCGCGGCGCGCGGCGCCGATCACCGAGCCGGTCCCTCCGCCGGCCCCACCCGCCGTGCGACCGTCGGCGGACCCGGCCAGGCCTCGTCGACGCTGGACCCGCTGGATGGCCGTGGGCGTCGTGGCGTCGCTGCTCGTGCTGGCGGCGGCCGTCGGGCTCGCGAGGCAGAAGGACGATGCCGCCGAGCCATCCCGCGTCGTTGCTGTGGTCGGCATGAGCATCGACGCCGCGACCGGCGCGCTCCAGGCGGCCGGGTTCCGGGTGCAGCCGGACGACACGGTGGACGACGACCATCCGGCTGGCACCGTGCTGCGCCAGGACCCGGCTGCGGGTGCAACGGGTGCCCTCGGAGCGACCGTCACCCTCGGCGTCGCCCGCCCGAGTGGCAGCGCCGTCGTCCCTCGTGTCGTCGGCCTCAACCGGACGGAGGCGGAGAACGCGCTGCGCTCGGCGGGCCTCGAGCCGGCGTTCGAGGACGAGGACAGTGACGCCCCGCCGGATCAGGTCCTCTCGCAGAGCCCGGACCACCCTGCCCGGGTCGACAAGGCGGCCAGGGTGACGGTCAAGGTGGCCAAGGCCCGGGCGCCGGCAGCCGCAGCCGGGCCGGTCGTCTCGTCGGGGCCGCATCGCCTGTTCAGTGACGCCGTCGTCGCCCCGGGGCCGGCCGCCCCGACTATCCCGCCACCCACGACCCCGCCCGCAACCCCGCAGCCCACGACGCCGCAGCCCGTGGCCCCCACGGCCCCTGCCCCGACGGGCCCGGCGGTTGCCGAGCCGGGCTCGGTCATGTCGGGCACTGCGACAGCGACGCCCTCGCCGACCACCCTGCCCTGACGGGCGTTGGCCGAGGTCAGGCGACCCAGCGGTCGGCGTGGCCGAGATCGTCGGCGAACGCCTCGTCGAGCAGCACGTCGTGGCCGATGACCCAGCCTTCGTCGAGGGGGTACTCGTCCTCTTCCTGCAGCGTCGCCACGATGGCCTCGGCGGCGACGGGGGAGAGGTTGCAGTACCACCAGGTGCGGCCCGGGCCGTTGCTGAACGGGCGCAGGGCCGGCCAGAGGGCGTGGCCGACGAAATCGGCGGGGATCACGGACTCGTCGTCGCGCCGGGCGTGGCCGTCGAACATCAGGGGGACGGCCCAGTCGGTGATGCGCAGGCGGTCGCGGAACACGATGGCGCGCGCCGCCGGATAGAAGGGAATGCCGAGGCGGCGGGTCAGTTCTTCGGCCAGGTAGTCAAGACGCTGCGGCTGTGGTGCGGACATTGACGACGCCTCCCCGGTCATCCCTCCCGGAGTACATCGGCACGTAGCGCCCGAGTCCTGAGCGCGTTGTGACCTCGTAGAGTCGTTTCTCATGCCTGACGCCTTCTGGGTGGAGACCCTTGGCTGCCCGAAGAACCAGGTCGACTCGGACAAGCTCGTCGGCACGCTGCTCGCCGACGGGATGGTGCCGGCCGCCTCCGCCGACGCGGCCGACCTCGTACTGGTCAACACGTGCGCATTCATCGAGCCGGCGCGCCAGGAATCGGTCGACACGATCCTGGCGCTCTCGGACGCACGCTCGCCCGGCGCCCGGCTGGTCGTGACCGGCTGCCTGGCCGAGCGCCACGGGGCCGAGCTGGCGGTGGCGATGCCGGAGGTCGAGGTGGCGGGTTTCGGCGTGCCCGTCACCCTGCGCTCCCGATCAGACGTGCCGTCGATGGACCTCCTCAACCTGCCCCGGCCCCCGGCCAGCTCGCCGTGGGCCTACGTCAAGGTCGCCGAGGGCTGCGACCGCACGTGCGGGTTCTGTGCGATCCCGTCGTTCCGGGGCAAGCAGCGGTCGCGGACGGAGGCGTCGATCCTCGACGAGGTCGACGCCCTGGGCGCGGCCGAGATCGTCCTGGTCGCCCAGGACCTCGCCTCCTACGGGCGGGACGTGGGCCGCAAGGGCGCCATCATCCCGCTGGTCGAGGCCGTCGCCCGCCGGGTCGCCCGCACCCGCCTGCTGTACCTGTACCCGTCGGAGCTCGACGACGGCCTGGTCGACACGATCTGCGCCACGGGCGTGCCCTACTTCGACATGTCGCTGCAGCACGTCTCCAAGCCCCTCCTGCGGCGCATGCGCCGGTGGGGCGACGGTGACCGGTTCCTCCGCCGCATCGCCGCGATCCGCGCTCGGGAGCCCGAGGCCGCCTTCCGTTCGTCGTTCATCGTCGGGTACCCGGGCGAGACCGAGGACGACCACGACCGGCTGTTGGCGTTCGTGGAGGAGGCCCAGCTCGACTGGGCCGGGTTCTTCGCGTTCTCGCGCGAGGACGGCACGGTGGCAGCGACGCTGGACGGCCACATCGACCCGAGCCTCGTCGAGGAGCGCCTGCTCGAGCTGGGAGAGAGCCAGGACCGGATCACGGCGGCCGCGCGGGCGGGCCTCATCGGCCGCACCGTCGAGGTCCTCGCGGACGAGGCCGGCGTCGGGCGCACGCACCGGGAGGCGCCCGAGATCGACGGCGTGGTCCACCTGCCCCGGGACGTGGCCGCGGGCACGTTCGCATCGGTGGTCATCGAGGGCAGCACGGGCCCCGACCTCGAGGGCCGACTTGCGGTGTGAGGTCGTCGCCGTAGGCACCGAGCTGTTGCTGGGCCAGATCGTCGACACCAACTCGGCCTTCATCGGCGAACGGCTGGCCTTGGCCGGCATCGACTGCCGGTACCAGACCAAGGTGGGCGACAACGAGGGCCGCATCGCGGACGTCATCCGGATCGCCCTCGGGCGCAGTGACGCCGTGATCCTGTGCGGCGGCCTCGGCCCGACCCCCGACGACGTCACCCGGGAGGGACTGGCCGGCGCCCTCGGGCTCCGGCTGGTGCGGGACCAAGCGATGGTCGCGAGCATCCGGGCCATCTTCGAGTCTCGACGGCGGGAGATGCCCGAGACCAACGCCCGCCAGGCGTACCTCCCGGAGGGAGCGCGGTTCATCCCGCAGGTGCGGGGGACGGCGCCGGGGCTCATATGCGACGCGCCCGCGGGCAAAGTGATCTATGCCGTCCCCGGCGTGCCCCACGAGATGGAGGAGATGGTCCTACGGGCGGTGGTGCCCGACCTGGAGCGCCGGGCGGGGAGGCCGGCGGTCATTGCCAGCCGGTGGCTGCGGACGTGGGGGATGTCCGAATCCGCGC
>JBOGIC010000690.1:0-6402 GCA_050744985.1 Acidimicrobiales bacterium | reverse complement strand
CGAAGACCTTCTGGTTGGCGGCCGCGCTGAAGGTCCAGCGGTCGACCGCGCCGGGGACCTCGACGTTGCCGTTGGCCGTGGTGCCCAGCGTGTAGGCCGAGCTTTGAGGGGCCGGCACGCTGGTGATCCGGAAGCTGTAGGTGCCGGTGGCGGTGCCCGTCACCTCGACGCTGTAGGTCCCCGCCGCCGGCAGCGTCTTCTGGCCGGGGTCGCCGACCCACAGGCCCTGGTCGAACAGCACGGCGCCGGTGGGTGCCACCAGCCGCCAGTTCAGCTCCCAGCCGTCGTGGGCGAGCAGGTCGACGAAGACATTCTGGTTGGCGGCGGCGGTGAACGTGTACTTGTCGATCACCCGGGGCTGCTCAATGTTGCCGGCACCCGATGCGGGCACATCTCTGCTGACCGTGTCGCCGACGGTGTACCCGAAGCTCTGTGATCCCGCGACGTCATCGTTGATGATCGTCGCGATCCCCGTCCCGTCGGTGATGGTCGCCCCGGACGGCGATGTGAGCCTCACCGAGAACGTCTCGTTCGCCTCATTGACGATGTCGCCGATCACCACCACGTCCACCTTCTTGGTGGTCTCGTTCGGGGCGAAACTCACTTGGACCTGCTTGGCCACGTAGTCGGCGCTGGCGGATGTGGCTGTGCCGTCGGCCGTGCTGAAGTTCACGGTCACGCTTGGCGCTGGGTCGCCGGAGCGCGTGATGGTGAAGCTGGCGCTCGCCGTCGCCGAGTGACCCTCGGTGACCGATACGTCGTTGATCGCCAGTGACGGCGGCGGAAAGTCATCGTTGACGATGGTGCCCCTCGCCATGTCGTCGGCGATTGTCGCTCCCGACGCGGCCGACAGCCTGACCGTGACCGTCTCGTTGCCCTCGATCGCCGTGTCGCCCTTGACCACCACGTTCACCGCCTTGGTGGTCTCATTGGCGGCGAAGCTCACCTGTCCCTGCCCGGCGACGTAGTCACCGCTGGCCGCCGTGGCGGTGCCGTCGGCGGTGGCCCATTGCACCGTCGAAGATCCGCTCACCATCCCGGAGCGAGTGATGGGGAACGTCGCGTTCTTGGTGCCGGAGTGTCCCTCGGTGACGGAGACGTCGTTGACAAGTATCGCGAGGAAGGTGTTGTGAAGGAGTCGATTGGGGGAGCCAGTTCGGGGGTCCTGGACGATGTCCCTTGTCGAGGTGTTCACGATCGTGTCGCGCACCGTGGACGGCGAGGCCGTGCGGTTCATGCTGAGGTACAAGGCGGACACCCCGGCGACGTGGGGGCTCGCCATGGAGGTGCCGCTGTTGTCGGCTGTCGCCGTATCGCTCCCGATTCCCGCCGAGGTGATTCCGACGCCAGGGGCGAAGATGTCCAGGCAGGTTCCCCAATTCGAAAAGTCCGCCCGCCGGTCGCTGGCGTCAGTTGCTCCAACAGTGATGGCCGCCGGTGCTCGGGCGGGCGAACGGGTACAGGCGTCGCCATCCTGATTGCCCGCCGCCACCACGTAGGTCACGCCATCGTTTATCGACCGGGCGATGGCGTCGTCCAAACTGGCGGAGGGGTCCCCACCGAGGCTCATGTTCGCCACTGCAGGCGCTCCTGCCGCGTGGTGGCCCGTGACCCAGTCCACCCCGGCGACGACACCTGACCATGTCCCGGAGCCGTCGCAACCGAGCACACGCACCGGTACCAGTGTCACTTTCTTGGCGACTCCGGAGGTCTTCCCACCGATCGTTCCCGCCACGTGGGTCCCGTGGCCCTCGCAGTCATCCGTACCATGGCCGTCGTCGATGGCACTGAAGCCGCCGATGGAACGCCCCTCGAACTCGTCGTGGGTGGGCCGGATGCCGGTGTCGAGGACGTAGGCGGTGACGCCCGAGCCGGTGGGGTCGTAGGTGTAGGTCTGGTTCAGCGGCAACCTTCGTTGGTCGATCCGGTCCAGCCCCCAGGTGGCGTTCGTCTGGGTAGTCCCGGCGCGAACCGTGCCATCGGCTTCGATGTAGGCGACGCTGGGGTTCTTGCGCAGCCCATCGAGCGCCTCGGCCGGCAGCGAGACGGCGAAGCCCTGCAGTGTGTGGACGTACTGGTGATGCATCCGTGCGCCTCTGCTCGTCGCGGAATCCCGGGCGTGGTCGATGGCGGCGCGGGGCGCATGGTCCTTGAACACCACGATGTATCGGTCACGGATCACTCCCGGACGATCGACCCCCAGGACCGGAACGCCGTCGTTCGGTTGTGCATGCGCCCTATCCGTACGGCCGCCAAGGGTCAAGGCCAACACGGCGACGACAACAAAGGCCACCATGGCCTCCCGGCGGTTCGCGTGAGCCTCTCTGCTCCGGTGACTTCGCATTTCCCCCTCCTCTCCGTGCCTGGGCACGGCCGTCCCGAGATGACGCAGTTGACGTTTGGTGCCGTCAAAGACGGCGTTGAACCGATGCCAGTCGCTGTCCGCCGGGCCCCCGTCGCAGCCGACTACCTCGGGGTGTCGCCGCCCGAAAGGAGCCTCTTGGGCACGATGGCGGTACGCACAATCCATCGCATGTGCGCCCCTCCCAGGTCGGTCGTACCTCAGAAGGACGCCAAAGCCGGCGGTGGAGTGGCCTCGACGAGGACGCCGGGCGGATGAGGAGGTCGTGAGCGGCCGCGACGAGGGCGCGGACGATCCACATCATGCTCGCCTCCCTTCCGCCGTGCGCCGTCGTGGATGGTGTCACGTTCTGGGCCGGATGGTGGTTCCGACTCGGATTCGACGATTTCACCAAACGGGCGCCACGTCTATGGGCCCGACAACGGATCTATCGGCTAGTTCTTGTGCGATCTACCAATCGCCTCGAGGGAGGGCCCCGGAGCGCTCTCGACCGCCAAGACGAGCACGGTTGCATCGGTCGGTACGCGAAAGTCGAAGCCAGTGACCTCCGCGACCCTATGGAGTCGGTAGCCGACGGTGTTGGAGTGCACGCCCTCGGAGGTGGCGGCGGCCTGAACGGAGCCGGTGGCCAGGTAAGCGCGGAGCGTCGAGAGCAGTCTGCCACTCCGGTCGTGTTGCCGTAGTGGTTTCAGCACCAGCTCCTCGAGGAGCTGAGCTACCCGGGCATCCCCGGCCAGAACCTGGCCGAGAAGGAGGTCCTGGGGACCGAACACGCCGGTCTCGCCACGCGCTCGGGCGATAGCGAGTACACGTTCGGCACACTCGACCTCCGAGCGAAGCGCCGGCCCGGGCGCGGCCGTTCGTCCCCACACCAGAGGCCCCGAGCCGAGCGTCTGGTGGAGGGCGGCTGCGCTTGGTACCTCACCCGGCACGAGTAAGACGATGACTCCCGCTCGAAAGCCCACAAGGGAACCGGGGGGGTTGGCGGCCAGAACCGTGCCGAGGGAGATGGACGACGGGTCGATCACGCCCAACACGGGGCCGTAGGCGGGAGCTAAGCGCACGGCGAACTCTGAGCTGATGGCTGCGACTTCAGCGGCGTCCGCCGCGGCGAGAAGTGCTTGGATCAGGGCCTCTCGGCGTGCTTCGACTCGCCGGATCCGGTCTTGGGGAAGCGCGGACGTAACCGGTGCTCGCGCGCGTCGCCGCCTGGTCGACGAATTCGATCCAACGCGCGCCGATGTAACGGACCGCCGCGTCCTCGCCCGCCTCGACCGTGTCGACGAGGGCTTGGAAGACGACACGGGCGACGATCCGGTAAGCATGGTGCAATCCCTCAAGGGGCACGCCCATCTCGAGGCGCCGGCGGCCGGCCTCTTCAAGTCCGCTCACGTCGGCCACGTCCGGTTCGCGCCCTAGGGCGAGCGCGCCGAAGAAGACCTCGATGATGTCCAGCGAGACGGCCACCGGTTCACGCCTGGCGTCCTCGCTCAGAGACGCATACCCCGGCACCTCGGCCCAGTAGGCCTCACCCATCCGCTCGGCGAGGACCGGGAGCGCCGGGACAACCCGTTTCGCTACGGCTACCGCGAGGGTTTGTGCCTGCTCGTCCATGTCCGCCAGGAAGATCATCTCAGCTTCTCAAACGGGCGTCGTGTCCGGGCCTCCGCTCCGCGCTCCACCGAGCGCCCAGGCCGACACAGCTTGGAGTTGCGCGACGGCCCCCCGATTCGCGGTGAGACGCCAGAATCGATCCACCGGGGGCCCGCACGCACTGGCCGCGCGCCAGCTCGATATTCCGCAGATCGAACGGGCGTTGCCCCGCCGTGCACGGCAGGGAGCGGTCGCTGGATGTGACTCGGCCACCCGCAAGCGGATCCCCTACAGGACGACCGCGACCAGCCCCACGACGGCGGGGAGCGCCGCCTCGTTCCGATGCGGTGCCCCTGTGCCATTGCCCACGCCCGGAAACGTCCGGCATTGGTTCCACAGTCGGGACGGCCACCGGCCGACCGGTTGCAACCAGCGCTGGCGCCGGTCAGGATCAGCTGCCGGGCCGGCGTTGAGGGTCGTGCACCATTTCAAGTAGGGGGGAAACAATGGGCTACCTGCGAAGTCGGCCGTTGGCGGTGCGTATGGCCGGCGGGGCCTGCCTTGCGCTGCTGGCAGGTTCGGGCGGGGCGTGGGCCGCGCCGAGCCCGACCAATCCGGTGGTCGAGGCCTCCCGCCAGGTGACGGTCGACAACGATCCGACCCGGCTGTTCGACGTCCCAACGGTGGCTGTGCACCCCCGCGACCCTCGCACTCTCGTCGTGGCAGTCGGCGACGCCCGCAACGGCGGTTGTCAGCTCCGGGTCTCCCACGATGGGGGCCTGTCGTGGACGACGACGGCCCAGAACCTGATGCCCAAGAACCTGCCCTACTGCGTCCACCGCAACACCGGCTCCTACATCGCGCCGGCGTTCGCACCCGATGGCACGCTCTACGTCGCGTTGAGCGGCACGCCGGCCGAGGATCACCCCAATGGGCCGATGACGGCCATCGTCGCACGTACCAAGGACCTCGGGGCGACGTTCGAGACGTCGATCGTCGCAACGCCGCGCAGCGACATCACGTTCACCAACGCCGACGGGCGCGTCGAGACCAACCTGATCGAGCAGCACCGCTACGCGAGCATCGCCGTCGACCCTGTCGACTCCAACCTCGTGTACCGGGGCTGGCGCTTCGGGCTTCGAGGCACGGTCGTGGAGAACGCCGCCCCGCGCCAGCCGCTCGTCTCGGTGTCGTCCGACGGCGGCAGGACCTGGTCCAAAGCGGTGAATGTGGCCGGGACGCTTCCCGGCGGCGAGAAGATCTACGCCGGCGACGTGCCCGTGTTGGTGGTCGGGGCCGACCGGACGGTCTACGCGTTCACCAAGGAGATCCAGGACGTGGCGATCCCGGCGGCACAGCGGGGCAAGGCGCGGCTGCTCATGTCGAAGTCCACCGACTCGGGCAAGACATGGGCGACGTCGGTCATCAACGCCGGCGCCGCATCTGTGACCAACCCGTTCGCCGCCATCGACCGGCATGCTGGGAGCCTCTACGTGACGTGGGACCAGCGAGAGGGCAACGAGGCCCAAAGAGTCCTGTTGATCTCCTCCTCCGACGGCGGCAAGACCTGGAGTGAAGCTCGCAACCTCCCCGACGACTTGCCGTCGAAGGGCATCGAGCACTACAACCCAGGCGTCTCCGTCGCGCCCAACGGCCGGGTGGACGTGGCGTGGTTCGACTTCCGAAACGATCCGGCTTTCGTTCCCCGGACGGCGACGGCCGCGCCTCGGATCCGCTACGCCGACGTCTACATGACATCGTCGACCGACGGCGGTAGGACGTGGGGCCCTAACGTGCGGGTAACCGACCGGGCCATCGATACGTCGATCGGCGTCACCTTCAGCAACTACGGGCTGCGGGGGACGATCGGCATCGCGTCGACCAACGCGGCGACCTACGTCGTCTGGCCCGACTCGCGCGCCGGTCGGCCCGATCTGGAATCCGAGGACGCCTACCTCACGCGGGTGCGGTTCGCCGACGACGTGGTCGCTGCTCCCGGCGGTGAGCCGTCCAAGGCTCCCTGGATCGCCTTCGGGGCGGCGATGGCGATCGCCATCGGCGGGGTCGCCCTTCTCGTCGGCACACGGATCGCACGGGTTCCCGCACCGACATAGCAATTCTCGCAGGAGCGCGGAGGCCAAGAAGGGGCAGGAATGCCGCGGGCGCGTCTCGCGGGTGGACCACACTTGATCGATCGTCAACTGGTGGAGGTAGCCCTCGCCGGTCGTGTCACGGGGATGGACACGTGGCCCCATCCGTTCGAGGACGCCGTCGTCATGGACGGCGTCCAGCGAGCCGTCTGACGTCGCCGCCCATGCCGCCTTCGGCTTGTCGCTGACCAGACCGCCCCCCGAACCGGTCACCTACCCGGCCTGTCGTCCGGCCGTCGAGCAGCGGTACCGCCCACCAGTTCTCGCCCACGAGGTGCGAAGGTCCCAGTTGGCGAT
>JBOGIC010000689.1:0-4575 GCA_050744985.1 Acidimicrobiales bacterium | reverse complement strand
CTTCCTGCTCCGCCAGATCCACGCCGCACCCCGGCTGGTCGTGAACGCCGCCGGCGCGGTCTGTACCGACACGATCCATCGGGTGCGGGTGCGGCCCGGGGTCGATGCGGCCGAGCTGGCGGCGTCGTTCGATCACCCGCTCACGTGGGCCTTCGCCGAGGTGCTCGGGCGCAGCTACGGCGGTGGTGTGCTCGAGCTGGAGCCGACCGAGGCCGAAGCCCTGCCCGTCGTGCCGCCCGGGGGCGGCGGCCTCACCCGGGCCGAGGTGGAGTGCTTGCGCGGCATCTGGGAGGACCTGTCCGATCGCCGCCGACCCCGCCGTCGCTGAGCTGATCGCCCCCATGACCCCCTGGTTTGATCTGCACAACAGGGGTCCCACAGCCCCAATGGCGCGGATCAATCGAGGGGTCGGGGCCGCCATCGGCCGCTGACCACCGCCACCTCGAACGGCGCCAGCTCGCCCGTCCACCGCCCGAAGACGGGCTCGGCGCCGATCAGCTCGCCGCCACCCGGCAGCGCAGGCGAGGGCTGCGGTCGCGCGGTCGGGTTGCGCACGCACAGGATCGCCTCACCCGACGTGTCCACGGACATGAAGCCGTACGCCTCGCCCGCCTGGGGCCGGCCGCCGATCATGCGGCTCCGGGCCAGCACGGCCTGGTGCTGCCGGGCCCACCGCAGGACGTGGGCCAGCACGTCCCACTCCGCCTCCGACAGGGAGTCGGGTGCGACGTACAGGTCGTGATGATGGGTGCCGCGGGCGGCGAGCAACCAGCAGTGGCGTTGCCACGCGTCGAGCCCGTCGCCCTCGTCGCGGTAGGCCCGGGCGCCGTTCTCCACGATGCTGAAGGTCACGACGGCCGAGACGGGCACCGACGACGGCCGGAAGGCGTCGAGGCAGCCGTCGATGTAGGTGGCGAAGCGCTCGTGGCGGCCGCCGTCGTACTCGGCCGGGGCGTCGTCGTCGAGGCCGCCGCGCCAGATGAAGTCGGCGTGCTTCAGCCACCACGGCGAGGGGTTGGAGCCGGTGGTGAACGCGAGCACCACGTCGGGCCGCACCGCCCGCACGCCGTCGAGCAGGCCGGCGAAGCGGTCCATCTGGTCGGTACGGCCGCCGGGGCCGGTGGCGTGGCCGTGGTCGGCATGCGGGCAGTCGAACTGCACGCCGTCGATCTTCCAGTAGCCCACACCCGCCTCGGTGAACCGGGCCATCGAGGCGGCGACGTGTGCCCGGTACCGGTCACCGGCCGGGCACAGGCGCGGCCACGACCCGTCGTGCACCTCGAAGCCGTGCTCGCCGCCCCACGCCACCCGGGCGTCGTGGCGGTCGAAGTAGCCGCCCCACGGGCTCACCCAGAGGCCGATCCCGGCCGCGCCCGCCGGAAGGCCCGCGAACCGGGAGGGGTCGAGCCGGCCCCACAGACCCGTCCCGGCCTCCCACTGGCCGTCCCACGGGTCGTCGAGGCAGTACCAGTCGAGGTCGAGGTCGTGGCGACGCCCCACCGCCGCGAACCCGTCCAGCTCGGCGGCGACCGTGGCCTCGTTCATCCGGCCGACGTAGCCCAACTGGTACCAGTTGTTGGCGAGGACGACCAGCCGGGGCGGGCAGGGGCGCACGCGGTCGACCTCGTCCCAGAGCGCGGCCAGCTCGTCACCCGGCGGAGCCGTGCCGACCACGAGCGGCGGGGCCACGAACGGGCCGGCGGCGAGGTCGTGATCGACCGCCAGCCCGAGGTCCTCGGCTCCCGGGTGTTCCAGCGCGGCGAACCAGCCGTCCCCCAACACCGGTTGGCCCAGGCCGGGCGACGTCGCCCACTGCTCGACGTCGACGTGCTGCAGCCGGCCCGTTCCGGTCACCGTCAGGTTCACCCGGGCCACGGCGCCAGCGGTGTCGGCGGCCTCGACGCGCAGGTCGGCTGCCAGGCCCTCTCCCACGAGCCGCCAGGCCAGGCCGCCGCTCTCGGTCGGCCGCGCGCCCATGAACTCCAGCTCGGCGACCCGCCCGTCGACCACCAGCCGCGGGCCGCGGTCGGGCACAGGCGACACCGCCCGCACGCCGGCGTCGTCCACCACGTAGCGCCGGCCGGCGATGTCCGGCGAGGTCACGCCTTGACGATGCTGGCGACGCGGTCGCCGGCGTGCTCCAACGCCGCCAGTACCCGCAGTTGGGCCCGCGCCCGTTCGAGGTTGTGCCGGGGCCGGTCGATCTTGAAGTAGGAGTCCCCGGCCAGGTAGTCCGTGAGGAACCGCAGGGCGCTCTCGTAGGCCATCAGCGGCCCGGCCAGGGTGATCAGCTCGAGCTCCTTGCCGGTCAGCAGCTCGCCAGCCTCGCCGAGGTAGCCCTCCAGCACGGCGGCCAGGAGGTTGTCCCGCACGCCGATCGCCTTGATGTCCCCGGCGTCCTCGGGCCAGGTCACGGTGGCCGACCGCAGGAGGTCGCCGATGTCGAACAGGACTGTGCCGGGCGCGACGGTGTCGAGGTCGACGACGCAGAGCCACTTGCCGCTCGCCGTGTCCACCAGGACGTTGGCCGCCTTGGCGTCGTTGTGCACGATGCGGTCGGGGAGCCAGCCGGCGAGCAGGGCCTCCCGGTGCTGCCGCACCAACCGGTGGTGCTGCCGGACGTCGAGTATCTCGCCCTGGCACCCGGCCGCCCGGTTGTAGGGGTCGAGGTCGACGATGAAGTCGAAGTTCTCGCGACGGCGCTCGAAGTCCTTGAAGCCCGGGATCGGCTCGATCAGCTCGGGCCCCCGGAGGCCCTGCATGTCGGTGAGGAACGCCCCGTAGGCCCGCCCGACCTCGCGCGCGGTTTCGCAGGAGGTGACCACGTCGGGGCTGTCACAGCCCGCCAACCGGTTGAACGCCCGCCACGGCCGTCCCTCGCTGTCGTAGACGAGCAGCGAACCGTCCTCGGCGGCCTGCGGTTCGGGGTGGGGCCGCTCGGGGTGGCGGCGGGCCAGGTGCGTCGTGATCCGCATGACGTTGCTCATCATGAGGACGCAGTCGGGGAAGACCTGGTCGTTCAGCCGCTGGAGGACGAGCTCGGTGTCCGCCGTGGTCACGAACCAGGTGTCGTGGATGTGGCCGCGTGGGTGGTACTCGGCCTGCAGCACCCGGCCGTCGGCCGAGAATCGTTGGGCGACCGCCCGGGCGTGACGTTCGTCCATGCCCACAGGTTCGCGCTTTGACAGGCGGGGTCAGAACAGCGAAAGTCCTGAGCGGTGTCCGTCGGGCGTTGGTTGTGGGGCGCGCTCGTGATGGTCCTCGCCGTCGTGGCGGCGGTGGTGACGACCGCCAAGGTGCAGCCGCGGGACCTCGCCGACGAAGGTTTGACCGTCCCCGCCCAGGGCCCGGCCGTCACCGCGCCGGTGTGCACGCCGGTGAGCCTTGAAGAACGGGCGGGGCGGGTGTTGCTGGTGGGGCTGCCGGGGGTCACGACGCCGTCGAACCCGCTCGTCGACGAGGTGCTCGACGTGGGCGTCGGCGGCGTGATGCTGACCCACGCCAACGTCACCGACGCCCCCCAGGTGCGCGAGCTGACGGGAGCGATCCGGGCCCGGGCCCGCACGCCCATGCTCGTGGCCGCCGACGAGGAGCCGGGGCGGGTGCGGGCGTTCGGCGACATCCTGGGCTCGCTGCCGTCGGCCCGGCGCCTGGCCGCCCAGACGAGCCTGGTGGACGTGAAGGAGATCGCCCGCCAGAACGCGGCGTCGATGAAGGCCCTCGGGATCAACCTGGCGCTGGCGCCCGTCGCCGACCTCGACGCCGGCCCGTGGAACGGCGTGATCGGGGACCGCTCGTTCTCCGGCGACCCGGCCGAGGCGTCTCAGTACGTGCTCGCCTACGCGCACGGTCTCCGGCAGGGCGGGGTCACGCCGGTGGTCAAGCATTTCCCCGGGCACGGGCAGGCCCGCGGCGACGACCACCTCGGCCAGGCCGAGGTGAACCTGCCGCTGACCACCCTCACGCAGAAGGAGGCGCTGCCGTTCGCCGACGCCATCCGGGCCGGCGTCCCGGTGGTGATGATGGGCAACGTCGCCTACGACGCCCTCGAGCCGGATGTGCCCGCCGGCCTGTCGGCAGCTGCCTACAAGCTGCTGCGCGACATGGGCTTCACCGGCGTCGCGATCACCGATTCGATCGGGATGGGCGCCGTCAACCTCCGTTGGGACTTCGACGAGGCTGCCATCAAGGCCGTCGCCGCCGGGGCCGACGGCGTGCTCGCCACCGACGGCCGCCAGGCCCGGCGCATGCAAGAGGCCCTGGTGGCCGCCGTCCGCGACGGCCGCCTCGACGAGCGCCGCCTCAGCGAGGCCGCCGCCCGCATGGCCGCCCTCGCCGGCGCCGATCCGATGCTGATCAGCTGCCAGTCGGCGACGATGCCCGTCCTGCGCTAAGGGCAACCCCTGCCGTACTCGGCGACGCGGGGATCACCAGGTCGGCGATCACCGGACGGTGGTCGCTGCTGCGGCCGACGCCCACGCGGGCGTCGAGCACGCCGATCTGCGGCGAGACGAGGACGTGGTCGATGCGAAAGAGGGGCGGGATCACCCGGCCGCCCCGCGGCCAGGTGGTGGC
>JBOGIC010000688.1:0-5138 GCA_050744985.1 Acidimicrobiales bacterium | reverse complement strand
GGCGCGCAGGGCTCGTGCAGGTGCAGCACGTCGAACGCCTCGTCGCGCAGGGCCCGCATCGTCCGCAGCGCGCAGGAGATGTCGGGCGCGATCGGCGCCACCGAGCCGTTGGCGTGGGTCGGCAGGCAACTCCCGAGGGGGATCACGCCCACTTCGGGCGGCGGCCCGTCGCACGGCCCGAGTACCCGCGCCTGGTGCCCCAGGCCGCGCAGCGTGCGGGCCAGACCTAGTACCTGCTCCTGGACGCCACCGGGCAGCGACAGGCTGTAGGGGCACACCAGACCGACTCGCATTGGCCGGAGAATACCCGGCGCCGGTCGCCCTCCCCTGTGTTCTCGGTTCGGAGCAAACTGGCGGCCATGACCGACGACAACCTCACCCGCGCCGAGGCCCAGGAACGCGCCCGCACGATCTCGAACCTCAGCTACGACGTCGTGCTGGACCTCACGGCGGGGGAGGAGACGTTCCGGAGCGAGACGACCATCCGCTTCTTCACGCCGCTCACCGGTCTCAACACGTTCATCGACCTCGACGCGCCGTCCGTGCAGGAGATCGTCTTCAACGGCCGGCCGCTCGCCCCGTCGATCCACGACGCCGCCCGCAGCCGGATCCCGCTGCGCGGCAGCCGCCCGACCAACGAGCTGCGCATCGTGGCCGACTGCGCCTACCAGCACACGGGCGTGGGCATGCACCGGATGGTCGACCCGACCGACGGGGCCGTCTACCTGCACACCCAGTTCGAGCCCTATGACGCCCACCGGGTCTTCGCCTGCTTCGACCAGCCCGACCTGAAGGGCGAGTTCACGCTGACGGTCAAGGCCCCCTCGGAGTGGGTCGTCGTCGCCAACATGCCCGTGGCCTCGAAGGAGGACGCCGTCGGCGCGACCGTCTGGCGGTTCGCAGAGACGCCACGCCTGTCCACCTATCTGGTGGCGGTCGTCGCCGGGCCGTACGAGGTCGTGACGGACCGTCACGGCGAGCTCGAGCTCGGCCTGTACTGCCGGGCGTCGCTGCGCCAGTACCTCGACCCCGACGAGCTGTTCGAGCTGACCCGGCAGGGGCTCGACTTCTTCCAGGCCGAGTTCGGCTACCCGTACCCGTTCGACAAGTACGACCAGCTCTTCGTGCCGGAGTTCAACTTCGGCGCCATGGAGAACCCGGGCTGCGTGACGTTCAACGAGTACATGGTCTTCCGCTCGCGGGTCACCGAGGCGGCCCGCGAAGGCCGCGCCGACACCCTGCTGCACGAGATGGCCCACATGTGGTTCGGCGACCTCGTCACCATGCGGTGGTGGGACGACCTGTGGCTCAACGAGAGCTTCGCCACCTACATGTCGAGCTACGCGCTGGCCGAGGCGACGCGCTTCCGACACGCGTGGGTGCGCTTCGCCCTGGGGGTGAAGGCGGCGGCGGCGAGCCAGGACCAGCTCCCCTCGACCCATCCCATCTCCGCCGACATCGTCGACACCGATGCCGTCCGGTTGCACTTCGACGGCATCACCTACGCCAAGGGCGCGTCGGTGCTCAAGCAGCTGGTCGCCTGGGTCGGCCAGGAGGCATTCGCCACGGGCGTCCGCGAGTACTTCCAGAGCCACCAGTGGGACAACGCCCAGCTCTCGGACTTCCTCGCCGGCCTCGAGCGCGCCAGCGGCCGCGATCTCGGCCAGTGGTCGAAGGAGTGGCTGGAGACAGCGGGCGTCAACACGCTGCGGCCGGCGTTCGAACTGAGCGACGACGGTGGCTACACGGCCTTCGCCGTGCTGCAGGAAGCGGCGCCCGATCACCCCGCCCTGCGGTCACATCGCGTCGCCATCGGGCTGTACGACCACACGGCCGATGGCGTTCAGGCCACGCAGGCCGCGGGCATCGTGCGTCGCCGGAGGCTCGAGCTGGACGTCGTGGGCGAGCGCACCGACGTGCCCGAGCTCGTCGGAGAGCGCCGGCCCGACCTGCTGCTGCTCAACGACGACGACCTCACCTACGCCAAGATCCGCCTGGACGAGACGTCGCTGGCCACCCTCGCGGCGCACCTGTCCGAGGTGATCGAGCCGCTGGCCCGCACCCTGGCCTGGGCGGCGGCGTGGGACATGGTGCGCGACGGAGAACTCGCCACCCGACGCTTCGTCGACCTGGTGGCGGAGCATGCGCCGCCGGAGGGCGAGGACGCGACGTTGCAGCGCCTGCTCGGGCAGGCCGCCACCGCCGTCGAGTGCTACGGCGACCCCGCGAACCGCACGACCGCCCGCGCCCGCCTCGCCGAGGTCGCCCGGGCCGGCCTCGACGCCGCCGAGCCGGGGAGCGACCGCCAACTGATCTTTGCTCGCTCGCTGCTGCACACGTCCGACGCCGACGAGGATCTGGGGTGGGCGCGCGGGCTGCTCGACGCCTCGGTGGTCGTCAACGGGCTGAAGGTGGACACCGACCTGCGGTGGGAGATCGTCGGGATGCTCGCATCCCACGGCGCCGACGACGAGGGCGCGCTGATCGACGCCGAGGAGCGGCGCGACCCGACCGACATCGGTGAACGGCGGGCCGCGTCGGCGCGGGCGGCGCGCCCCACCGCCGAGGCCAACGCCGACGCGTGGCGAAAGCTCACCGAGGAGCGCCCGCACCTAGCCATGGCCCGGGCCATCGCCGGCGGCATGGCCCAGTGGGGCCAGGAGGAGCTGCTGCGCCCCTACGTCGACCGGTACTTCGCCTCGATCCGGTCATGGTGGACCGACCGCCAGCGCGAGGAGGCCCTGACCCTGGTGCGGGGCCTGTTCCCGGGCACGCTGGTCGAGCCCGGCATCGTCGACCGCGTCGACGCCGCCCTCGCCGACGAATCGCTCCCCGGCCCCGCCCGCCGCATCCTCGTCGAGGGCAAGGACGGCATCCAGCGCGCCCTACGCGCGCGAGCCGCGGACGTCGGCTGACCCCCCATCCGTTTACTCCGCGAAAGTGGTACCTCCACGGGCCAATGGCGCGGGTTAAAGCGAGGAGTCGATCCACCGTAGGTACGCGGCCGACCCCGACTCGATGGGGAGGGCCACGACCTCAGGGGTGTCGTAGGAGTGGTGCTCCTCGATGAACCGGGTGATGTCGGCGACCCGGTCGGCGCGGGTCTTGGCCAGCAGGAGGGTCTCGGCGGCGCGGGTGGGCGTTCCCTCCCAGACGTAGTGGCTCACGATCGGCGTCAGCTGCACGCACGCCGCGAGCCGGGCCTCGACGAGCGACCGTGCGAGGGACTCGGCCTCGTCGGGCGAGTCGGTCGTGGTCATCACCAGGGCGTAGGCCACGTCGCCGTTCTACCATCCGGTCCATGGAGATCGGCGATGGGCTCCATCTGCTGCCCGGCGAAGACGGGGAGATCCCGGTGCGGGCCCGGTGGGTGGCCCAGGGCGAGACCCCGGAAGCGATAGCGGTCGACGGCAACGTCGTCTACTCAGCCGACATCGTCATCCGGGCCTTCGACCTCGCCGATGGCACAGTCCTCTGGGTGTGCGAGGGCGAGGACGCCTTCGAGGCGAGCGGCGGGGTGGTGATCGGCCGCGAGGGACCAGACGTGATCCGGGTGTTCGCGCCGTTCGAGTACGACGCGCGCATCGACCGGGCCACAGGCCGGCTGATCACACTCGACTCGGCGCCCGCGGCCGCCGTCGGGTTCACGCCGTTCCCGGCGCCCGCGTCCAACCGGTTCCAGATCGAGCCCGACCTCGAGGAGACGGTGGCGTACTGGCCCGACGGGCGGGTGGCTTGGAGACTGGTCGTCGACTCCCCGTTCGTCGACCCGCAGCCACCGATCGAGGTGGAGGGGGTCATCGTGTACAGCGCGTCCGGCGGGCAGATCGTCGTGCTCGACGCCTCCGGCTGAGCGCTCTCGACGCGGCCCGCTCGGTGGGGCATGGTGGGGCGGTGAGCACGACACCCGCCGATGCCGTGCAGGCCCTCGACGCTCAGTTGTCGGACGTCGCGACGTCGCTCTATTCGGTCGACAGCGCCGGCGACATGGTGTTCGTGCGCGCCCAGGCCGAGGCCGGCCATCAGCTGGCCGCTGCCGCGGTCGCGTCCCTCGCGACGGCGTGGGACCACTACCCCCTCGCCAAGGAGGCCATGGAGCGGCTGCACTCGGCGCTGACCGCCCGCGACGACGGCGCCCTCCCCCAGCTCCTGGGGCCGGCGGCGGTCGCGCTGCCCGACGGCACGACGACGAGCATCGGGCACCTGCTCGGCCAGCTCCGCCGCCGCCTCAACAGCGTCGCCCAGGACGTGACCCGCATGGCCGAGGGTGCCCGCCAGGCGCTCAGCCGCCTCGACGGCGCCCGCGCCGCGGCCGACGAGATCGCCATCCGCGCCGGCGGGCTCGGCGCGGACACCGACCCCGAGATCACCGCCGTGAAACGAGCGCTCGACCAGGTGACCGCCGCCATCGCCACCGACCCCACGACCGCGCCCGACCTGAGCGAGCTGGACCGGCTCACGGAGGCGGCGCTGGCCCGCGTGACGGAGCTGGAGCGCCAGCAGAAGGAGCTTCCCGGGGAGCTCGTCGCCGCCCGCGGGCAGGTCGACGAGATCGAGGCCCTCGCCCGGCGCGGGGCCGAGGCCCGTTCGCTCGCCGAGGCCAAGGTCGCCTCGCCGGCTGGGCTCCTCCAGCCGCTCGACCCCCGCGTGGGCGGTGACCACGCCCTCCGGCCGTGGCTCGACCGCATCCAGGCGCAGGCCGATCGCGGCGACTGGTCCGGCGCCGCCGCCGCGTTGGTCGCATGGCGCGCCGAGGCGGACCGGTGGAGTGCGGACGTCCGTCGCATCGCCGACGCGAACGCCGCCCCGGTGGCCCGCCGCAACGAGCTGCGGGGCCTGCTCGACGCCTACCGGGCCAAAGCCATGGCCCACGGACGCGACGAGGACGGCCGCCTGGAGCGGCTCCACACCGCCGCCAAGGAATCCCTGTACACGGCCCCGTGCGCGATCGACGAGGCCGAGGCGCGGGTGCAGGAGTACCTCGGCGCGGTCAACGCCGCGTCCCGGGGGGGCGAGTGATGGCCGGGGCCGTGCACTGCGCCGAGCCCGGCTGCCCGGGCCGCATCGCCGCCGACGGCTACTGCGACACGTGCGGCGCCAAGGCCCGACCCAAGCCGGTCGGAGCGAAGAAAAGGGCG
>JBOGIC010000687.1:0-17158 GCA_050744985.1 Acidimicrobiales bacterium | reverse complement strand
GCGTGGCGGTCGACCTTGCCGATCTTGGTGCGGGGGATCGCCCCGACGACGCACAGCTCGTCGGGCAGCTTGTGGCGGGCCAGCGTGGGGGCGAGGAAGTCGCGCAGTTGCCGGAGGTCGGGGGCGGGCGCTTCCGCCGGGACGACACATGCGCAGACGGCCTCGCCCAGCACCGGGTCGGGGGTGCCGACGACGGCGCAGTCGACGACGGCCGGGTGTTGCGCCATGGCCGTCTCGACCTCGACGGGCGAGACGTGTAGCCCGCCTCGGTTGACCAGTTCCTTGAGGCGCCCGAGGAGGTAGACGCGCCCATCGGCGTCGATACGGCCGAGGTCGCCGGTGCGGTACCAGCCGTCGGTGGCCGCGTCCGGAGCCTTCCAGTACCTCACCGGCCGGGCGGCGCCGAAGGCGATCTCGCCGACTGTCCCCTGGGGCCGAGGGTCGGTGCCACCCGCGGCGAGGATGGCGATGCGCCCGTCGGGCGGGGTGCCCTCGGGCCCCCGGAACACCCACCGCCCCACCGAACCACGGAGGATCTCGTCGTGGTCGGTGGTCTGGACGGTGAAGTTCTCGCTGCACCCGTACACGTAGAGCAGCCGTGGCGCCAGGCGGGCGTAGATCTGCTCGACGAGGGGCCGCGGCAGGCCCGAGGCGGCGGCGACGGCCCAGCGCAGGCTGTCGGGACGGTCGCGCGAAGGGTCGAGCTCGCCCAGCAACAGCGTGAAGTGCGCGGGCGTGCCGGGCAGCACCGTCACGCGCTCGGCGCCGATCAGGTCGAGGGCGCCCCGGGGCGAGAACCGCTCGGTGAGCAGCAGGCGCCCGCCGCACAGGAGGGTCAGCATCGCGAGCCGAAGCCCGAACACGTGGGCCATCGGCAGGTACAGGAGGAGGACGTCGTCGGTGCCCGGGTGCAGTGCGTCGGCGAAGAACTGCATCTTGGCCCAGCACGCCGGCCGCGTCTCCATCACGGCTTTGGGTCGCCCGGTCGTGCCCGACGTGAGCAGCAGGTGGGCGGTGTCGTCGGGGCCGTGCGGCGGAGCCCAGTCGTCGAGGGCCGCGTCGGAGCCCGTGAGGTCGGCGTCACGCAGCACGCGGGTCGCCGCCGGGACGGAGTCGAGCGCCGCCGGCGAGTCGGCCCGCGGACGGAACACCAGCGCTGCCGCCTCGGTGTGGCCGGCCAGCCAGCCCAGCTCCGGCCCCGTCAGGTCGTTGTCGGTACCGACATGGATGGCGCCCACGGCCCACGCCGCGTTGAGCGCGACGACGTGCTCGATCGAGTTCGGCAGCTGGCACAGGATGCGGTCGCCGGGCCGGATCCTCATGTCCCGGTAGGCGGCGGCCAGGCGTGCCACCCGCCGGCCCACGTCGGCGTAGGTGATGGTCGTGCCCGCGGCCGTCACCGCCGGCCGGTCGGGCCAGGTCTCGCAGGCCTCCTGGAGCGACGACCGGAGCGGCGCGGTGGTCACCGCGCGAACGTCCACGGCGAGCGGGGGGCGAGGCCGGCGCCGACCGGTTCGAACAACCCGGCGAAGCGGGGGTCGTGGGCGATGGCGGCGAGATCGGCGGCGAGATCGGCGGCGAGATTGTCGGCGAGATCGGCGGCCGGGGCCGGCGGTTCGAGCACGAAGTCCCGGCGCCGGCCGTGGGTCATGAGCGCCATCGCCCCCGCCAGCAGCGACGACCGCACCTCCCACGCACCGCCCGCCTGCTCGCGCCGGTACAGCCCGGTGAGGATGCCCTCGGCGCCGACCAGCGCCCCGAACAGGTCGCACAACACGATCCGCGACGGGAAGGGGGGCTCGCCCGGTCCCGCGAGGAGGTGGCCCATGCCGACGTGGGCCTGCACGAGGAAGTCGGTGCCGATCAGGTCGCGGGCCTCGGGCCGGTCCCCCCAGCCCGACGTGTGGGCGTAGACGAGGTGCGGGTGCTGCGGCGCCAGGTCGTCGAAGGCCAGGCCCCACTGCGCCGCCTTGCCCGGGCGCCAGTTGTGGAGGAACACGTCGGCCCCGTCGATCAACTCGACCAGTTGCGCCCGGCCGGACCGGGTGCCCAGGTCGAGCCGCACGGTTTCCTTGGCGCGATGCAGGCAGAGGGCTGCGCGCCCGTAGTCGCCCTCGGGGGGCTGGATCCGCACCACGTCGGCCCCCAGCATCCGCAGCAGCATCCCGGCGAGGGGCCCCTGGATCCGGCTCGTGGCCTCCACCATCCGTATGCCGTTGAGCGGGAGATCGCCCGGCGCGCCGCCCATCTCCGGTCGCGGCGCCCGGCCCGCCTGGCGGACCGACGGCTCGGACTCGTCGGGTCGCACGTCGGGCTCGTCGCGCAGCGCCACCAGGCTGACGCCCGTCGCCGCCGCCAGGTGGTGCAGGTCGGCGAGCGGCTTGGTAGCGGCGGCGGCGTGGAGCTCCGGGGGGCACGAGCACGTGGCCCGCTCGTAGCGCCACTGGAACACCCGCCAGCCCCGCCCGGCCTCGACTGCTCCCACCCCGAGACGGCCCCAGAACTCCTTCCACGGGTCGGGGTCGAGCGTCTCGATCTCGAACCACCGGCCGTCGGCGCTGCGGAACGGCGGTCCGGGGGCCGGCAGCGGCGGGCCGGGAAGGGCGTCGCCCAGCGCGGTCGCCACGACGAAGTAGTTCGACATCAGCAGCAGCCCGGCCTGGAGCACCGAGGTGCGCACGACCGGCACGGGTGACGTGCCGTCGCGCCGGCGGGCGATCTCGGCGGCGATCGCGCCGTGGGCCGCCAGCAGCCCGGCGGCGACCGAGGCCACGTCGAGGCCGATGCGGCGAGGCCCGCCCGCGTCGCGGCCGTTGACGGCCATGAGGCCGCACATGGCCTGGATCACGTCCTCGCTCCCCAGCGGGGAGCCAGGCCCGCAACCGCCGGGGCCGAACCAGGTGATGGCGTGGTCGAGCGGCGGGAGGCCGTCGAGTGGCGCCAGACGGCCGGCGCACGTCTCGATCGCGAGTTGGGGGACCGTCGGCGACAGGCTGGTCCGGGTCGTCGTCTCCTGCCGCCGGGCCATCACATCGGGGGCATGGGCGGGGGTGGCGGCGGTGGCCCCGGCGGGACCTCCCCCGACCCGACGCACGGCTGGTTGGCCGTGCCGAAGACGTTGCCGTGCCAGTGGTTGCTGCCGCACGCCGGCGTGTTGCCGTCGAAGCCGTCGAACTGGCCGTTGCCGTGCGCCTGGCTGTTCATGACGTGGTTGTTGGTGGGCTGGGGCGTGGCGCCGCCGGCGGCGTCGATCGAGATGCCGAACGTGGTGTTGTTGTCACACACGTTCCCCGAGATCCGTGTGTTCGTGGCGGCCACGGGGTTGGCCACCGAGAACAGCCGGATGCCGCTGCCCTGGCCGCTCGTGCCGTTCTTGTGGCTCATGTTGTCGGTGATCTCGTTGCCGTCGTTGCCGGGCGTGCCGACGCAGCTTCCGGCCATGTTGGCGCACGTCGGCAGCACGACGATGCCGTCCGCCCCGCTGTTGGTGACCGTGTTGCCGATGATCTTGTTGTTGTTGGCGCCCGGGCCCTCTATGCGGATCCCCATGTCCTGGCGGCCGTCCTGGGGGTTGCCGGGGAGCATGTTGTTGTCGGCGACGACGTTCTCCCGGACCTCGTTCCCGGTCGACGCGCCCACGAGGGCGATGCCGCTGAACGGGCCGTTGCGCCGCACCGTGTTGCCCCGGATGACGTTGTTCTTCGAGTCCTGCACGGTGATGCCGTCGCCGAAGTCGCCGTCGATGCTGCCCTTGTTGTCCTGCAGCGTGAGGTTCTCGATCGTGTTGCCCTCGCCGCCCATGATGGCGACGCCGGCCCCGAACCGCTGCACGGTGCCCTTGCGGACCGTGACGCCCTTGACGTTGCGCAGCAGGATGCCGGGCTTGGCGGCGGCCGACGCGCCGGCGGCGGAGATCGTGAAGCCGCCCAGGTCGACGGTGATGTTGTCGGCGGCGATGATCAACGCCGGGCCGCGGGGGCACATCAGGTCGCCCTCGAGCGTGATGCTCTCGGTGATCTCCTGGCCACATGTGACCGTGATGGCGCTCGTGTCGGTGATCGCGCCGTTGTAGTCGCCCTCGAGCAGGTCGGTGAGCACCTCCCGCGCCTGCGCCTTGGCCTCGTAGGTGGTGCCACCCTCGGTAGCCACCACCGTGCCGTCCTCGTCCTTGACCCGGAAACCAAACTTGCCATCACTGCCCTTGTACAGCTCCCCGCTTCCGCCCATCGCGCAGCTCCTCCCCGTTCCGTCGGCCCGCCGACGCTAGCCGAGCCGTGTGCGACCTGGCCCTACAGGGGCCGGTCGGGGATGGTGTAGGTCTGCTCGGGGGCGACGACCCAGCCGGCGAGGCCGTCCACCACGGCGCGCAGGTCGTCCGGCCCGGCCGCCTCGACCAGCAGCATGCGGTCGGAGCGCTCGACAACGACGGTGCCCGGCACCGACTCGATCCGGGCGACGTCGGCGGCGGGCGCGGGCCCGTCGCCCCGGTAGCGGAGGACGAATCGTGCCGGCGCCGTCACCAGGGCCAGGTGGTGGGACGGCCGCTGCTGGTGGGGGGCGGGACCGGCGCGGCGATGCCCTGGCCTTCGAACTCGGGGCCGAAGCCGAGGGAGGTCGCCGCCGACAGCAGGGCGGACACGACGGCGTCGGAGCGGGCCTGGTCACGGCGCATACCGAGGATGTCGGTGCCGGCGATGATCCGTGCGGCGGCGCCGACGGCGGCGGGGCAGGCCATCGACGTGCCGCTGATCTCGCCGTAGCCGCCGGGGACGGTCGACATGATCCCCACGCCCGGCGCGGTGAGGTCGAGCTCGGGGCCGACCGACGACAGCTTGGCGGCGAAGTTCTTCTTGTCGGTGCCGTACGGGGCCGCGATCTCGTCCGAGGCGGCGGCGTTCGACGGGAACGTGCCCTTGCGCCCCACGGCGGCCACGGCGACGGCCATCGGCTCGTTGGCGGGGAACGCCACCGGCCCGCGGTCGGTGTTGCCGCCGGCGACGACGCACACGCTCCCGCCGAAGCGGGCGTCCTCGATGGCGGCTTGGAGCAACGGGTCGGGCGAGCCCCCGCTGAAGCTCATGTTGATGAGGTCGCACTTGTCGGCCACCGCCCGGTCGACGGCCTTGGCGATGGCGAAGTTGGTGGTGCTGCCCGAGCCCTGAGGCCACGCCCGGTAGGACCGCAGCGTCACGCCCGGCGCCACCCCGCGCAGGCCGTCCGGCGGTGTTCCCCGGGCGGCGATGATCCCGGCCACGTGGGTGCCGTGGGCCCGCCCGTTGGAGCCGAAGTCGGCGGGGTTCTCGCCCGGCACCGTATTGGCGCCGCCCGCCACCACCAGGTCGGGGTGGTCGGCTATGCCGGTGTCCACGACGCCGACGGCGACCCCGGCCCCGGCGTCGTCGGCGGACTTGCCGTAGAAGTAGCGCAGGCCGTCGGTGTACCCGAGGTCGAGGGGTGTGACGACGACGGTGGCGCCGTCTTTGAGCACGTAGTTCTTCTTGACCAGGCTCCAGCTCGTGTCCAGCGGGTAGACGTAGAAGCGGTCGATCGTGATCGGCGACTCGCCCAGGCTGAGGGTGACGTGGCCGTCGGCGTCGGTCACGCCCTGGGCGCCGATCCCGGCCTCGAAGTCGACGTAGGCGATGACGAAGGCGTCGAACACCGGCGGCCCGTTCTTGCCCGAGACCACCTGAAGGATGATGTCGCCCGGCGCCGCGGCCGCGCCCGCGGCCGCGCCCTTGGCCGTGGCCGCCCGCACGGGCACCCTGATCTGCTTGGGCGGGGCCACGGCCAGTTCGTAGTAGACGACGGGCACGAGCTTGAGGCCCGGCATCTGCGCCCGGATGCGCAACGCCTCCTGCGGCGTCAGCTCCACCAGCTTCGCGCCGTCGGGCCCGATCGAGTCGACGACGCGCAGCTCGGGGTTGTCCTCGGCGGCGCGGAGGAAGGTTTGCGCCGCGGGGCTGATCGCCTTCGCCCGGGCCCGGAGCCCCCGAGGAGGTAGGAGGACGTACTGCCGCAACTCGCTGGCCTTCCCCATGTCCCGCGTCCTTTCGCCAAAGGTGTCGAGAGACTGTCGCGCAGGACGCCGGGGCGCGCCATGCGGAGGACCGGACCTATCGTTTCGGCCATGCCCGACGCGCCCGACGCTCCCTACCGCGACCTCATGCTGGCGTCGTTCGTCAACCTCGCCAACCAGGCGGCGATCGGCGAGCTCGGCGTGTCGCTGCTCGTCAGCAGCGGGTGGCTGACCGGCCAGCTCGTGGGGGCCCGCCTGTGGTTCGAGGGGTTGGCCCAGTCCCTCGACGCCACCGGGTCGACGGGCGGCTTCGGCGACGTGATGCGCATGGTCGGCGCCCAGGTCTACCCGTCCGAGTCGGAGCGGATGGCTGCCGGCGACGTGGAAGAGGAGACCAACCTGCCTGCGTTCGTCCACCTCAAGGACGCCTACGTGATCCATCCCGACGGGCGGCGGGTGCCGACCCACGGCGGGTACGTACGGGTCCGGGTGGACGCCGTCGCCGGCTGGATGCTCGGCCGCATCGGCCCGTCGCCGACGTGATGCCCGCCTGATGCCGGCCGAAGCGGCCGAGCCGGAGGTCATCGAGTTCGAGGCGGCGGACACGGCGGAGCTGGTCCGTCACATGGAGGCGCTGACCGAGACCCACGAGGGGTGGATCAACCTCGAGCCCGAGGTGTACGCCGACGAGGAGGACGTCCCCCAGCCCCGCCGGGGCCTGCTGTCGGTCTTCGCCCCACCCGCCCCCAGCATCCCCCTGGGCACGTGGACGCCGGCACCGCCGTCGAAGCGGGGACGGGCCCAGCCGGCGACCGTCGGCCTGCAGCACCCGACCGGCAAGCGGGCCAAGCTCGCCCTGCTCGACGCCGGCCACCCGGTGCCCCGCGGCTGGGTCGTCCTCCAGGACCACGCCCGCCGCGGCCTGGTGCTGGCCGTGCCGCCGGAGGTGGGGCACGCCGAGATGATGGCGTGGCTGATGCGGGCCGGCGCCCTCCTGTCGGTGATCCCGGTGACGGGCCGGTGGAAGGCGGCGGTCTACACGCCCTAGCGCTCAGTCGAGGGTGCAGCCGCACGAGTTGACCTCCCGCACGATGATGCCGCGGCCCGTGTCCATGTGCGTGGTGCAGGGCATACACGGGTCGAAGCTGCGGATGGCACGCAGCACGTCGATCCCCTTCACCTGGTCGTCCGAGACCGACTCCAGCAGCGGCGTGTCGAGGACGGCCTGCTCGTACGGGCCCGGCACGCCGAAGGGATCACGCGGCGCCGCGTTCCACGTGGACGGGGTGTTGATCTGGTAGTTGACGATCTTGCCCTTGTCCATGTGCAGGTGGTGGGTCAGGTAGCCGCGGCTCGCCTCCCAAAACCCGGCGGCGATCCGTTCGTCATTCGGGATCCGGAAGGGCGTGTGGACCCTCGTCTCGCCCCGCCGCCAGTACCCGAACACGTTGAGCAGGCAGTTCATCCCGATGGTGGCGGTGAACGCCATCGCATAGGCACGCCCACGGTTGCGCTCGATGGCGTTGATGGTGCGCGGCACGGGCCAGTACAGCTCCGTCTCCGGGAGGGAGTGCCGAGGCAGCGTCATGCGCAGCCCGTCGCCGGTCGCTTCGAGGAACGGATTGTCGGGCGTGGCGGCCGCAAGGGCCGTCGTCCACATCCGGCCGTAGGTGCCCGTCTCCATGCTTTGGCGGTCCCAGCGCGGTGCGGTATCCCACGTGTAGCGCTCACGGAAGTTCGTCAGACCGCGCCTTCTACGAGGACTGGACCAAGACCGGCCCCCCTCGCTTCCCCACCGACCCGCTGGGAAACCCACTGTCAGCCGTACCACATGTGGAACAAGGTGACGATCCCCAAGCCCAGCGCAGACGAACTCCTCGATGCCCATGTTGACGTCGGTGAGGTCGGTCGTGACCAGCTTCCCGTCGATGATGACCCCGGGCTTGGCCCAGCGGCGGTTGCCCCACTCGTTGACGTTCGCGTACGTGGCGTCGTAAGTCTCGGAGTCGTCCCAGATGCCGGTCTGGATCAGGTTGGCGGGGCGGGCGCCGACGTGTTCGTACTCCGGGTTCGAAGCGAGGAAGAAGTCGGCGACGTCGTCCCAGATCCGGGGGATGACCTTGGCGAAGTCGATGATCTTGCCGATCTGGGTGTAGTACTCGTTGTTCGACGAGGTGGTGAGCGTCGTCGAGACGCCGCCCGGCACCAGCGTCGACGGGTGCGGGAACTTCCCGTACATCAACCCGCACATGATCCGCCCGACCCGGGTCCACTCGAGGGCCTCGAGGTAGATCTTGCCGGTCAGGGGGTTCATGGCGTCCATGATGTCTTTGATGGTCGTATAGCCATGGATGTCGGCGTTGGGCGCGAGTGTCTTCTCCGCCTTGGTCACAAGCTCCGGGTTCGTCACCGACACGATCGCGGTCGAGTAGTCCGGGCCGGCCAGCACGCCGAGGTGCAGGGGATGGTCGTAGAACATCTCGGCAACCTCCCCGAGGTTGCGCACCTCGGTCCCCAGCGGAGGCGGGCACGCGCCGAAGGCCTGGTCGAGGCACAGCGACGAGACCGTGGCGTGGGTGCCCCCGCACACGCCGCAGGCCCGCGACGAGATGTCGATGGCGTCTCGGGGATCACGGCCTTGCAGGATGACCTCGTAGCCCCGGAAGAGCATGGCCCGGGCGTGCGCCTCGACCACCCGACGGTTCTCCAGGTCGAGGACCGTGTGGACGGCCAGCGCGCCCGCGACCCTCGTCATGGGGTCGATCGACCACTCCCGCAGCCGAGGCGGCGCCACCGTCTGGGCCCCCGGTGCCTGACGCCGGCGGACGGACCCGCGGCCGGGCGTGGGTGCCACATGGTAGGGGTCGGCGACGCCCTCACGAAGCCGGGCCCGCCCGGTCGCGTCGAACTCGATGGGAAGGTTCTTGAAGCACGTGGCCGTAGCGTGGCATGGTGCTACAAACTATTGCGATACACATTAGCATTGCTATAATCAGCCCATGCCCGACCGAACGCGAACCGTCGACCGGCTGACGAGCGGCATCGCCGATCTCGACGGGTTGATGGATGGGTTGATCCTCGGCGACAACGTCGTGTGGATCCTCGACGCCCCCGAGGCCGCCGAGCGGTTGGAGGATTCGCTGCTGGCGGCGGGGATCCGCCGAGGGCAGCGCTGCGTGTACGTCACCGGAAGCACCGACCCGGCGCGCCTGCGGACCCGTCTCGATCCGGCCGTCGAGATCTTCGACGCCCGTCCCCGTGGCCGGCACGCCAATCCGAGCGCCCTCGAGGCGGCCATCATCGACGCCGCCTCGGGGACTCCGCCCGGCTGCGTCGTGGTGGACGGGCTCGACCGGTTCGCTCGCCGGTGGGGCGCGGCGCGGACGGCCAGCTTTTTCAGCCGCGTGTGCCCCCGGCTGTTCGACATTGGCGCGTTGGCGTATTGGCGGGCACCCCGCCGAGCACTGGGGAACGCCTTCATCGAGCAGATCACCCAGGTCACGCAGTGCGTGCTCGAGCTCGTCGACCACCACCTCAAGGTGATCAAGGCCGAGGGCCGCCCGGCGTGGATCCAGGGCCGGCTGCTCCGCCTGCGCGTCGCTGACGACACCATCCACCTCGACGACGAGCGGGCCCTCGGCCGGGTCGGGCGAGGCCTCGAGCGCCTTCGCAAGGAACGGAACCTGACCCAGACCGAGCTGGCCCAGCTCCTCAACATCACACCGAGCGCCATCTCCCAGGCGGAGTCGGGCCGGCGCGGGCTCTCCCTCGACACCCTCTTGACCCTCGCCGACCGCGTCGGCGTGGGCCTCGACGAGCTCCTGTCGATCAGAGAGACCGCCGACTACGTGCTCGCTCGCCACCAGCGAGGTTCGTCCGGCACCATTGCGCCCCTCCTCGACGACCCGAACGCGGGCCTGCGCGCCTACGTCGTCCGGCTCGGTCCGGGCGAGGTGGTCAGCCCGGACATCTCGCACAAGGGGATCGAGCTCGTACTCGTCGCCTCCGGGCTCGTGCAGGTGACGATCGGTTCGGACACCCCCGTCATGCGCTCGGGCGACGCCGCCCTGGCGACGCGAGCGCCCGTGTCGGCCTGGCGCAATCTCCTGAACGAGCCGGCCATGCTGTTCTGGGTGCTCCGGGACTGAGCAACCTGGAGGGGGAGTAACTAGCGCTAATTACTGATGCTCATTGTATGCGCATCAGTCATACTCGTGAGTGCCAGCACCCGCTGGCTTTCCTGTCTGTCAGCGCTGGCGCTGCGGTCCTTGGCGGTGGATGCCATGACGGTCACGTCGGGCCTGTCCCGTCGAGATGTCTCTGATGCGGTCGTCGAGCCGCGGGCACACTTGCGCGCCCTCCTCGTCGACGAGGTCGGCACGAACGAGGAACAGGCGGTGGCCTACGAGGCGACCGCCCGGGAGCTGGCCGGGCACCTCGACCCGGACAGCACCATCGAGCGCGAGATCGCCGAGGCGTGCGCCGGCCGGGCGCGTGCCGCCGCCGAGGAGGCGCGAGACGCACTGCGTCGGTTCGACGACGGAACGTACGGCATCTGCGAGCGATGCGGCACGCGCATACCCCCGGAGCGTCTCGAGATCATCCCGCAGACCCCTTGCTGTGTCGCGTGCGCGGGCCAGCGCAGTGGGCTCCTTTCGACGGGTCGATAGGGGCGCGCGATGCGCAGGCAACGGGTGGTGCGGCGGCTGCGCGGCGAGCTGCTGTGCATCGAAGCCGATGCCGACGGGGTGACCATCGATGGGATTGTGGCGGCCGACGGCGTCACTGTCCTTCTCACCCTCTCGTTCGGCGTGAAGCGCCGTACCATTCCCGACGTCGTCGCGGTGCTCCGGCGGTGGGAGCGGGCGAGCGCGGTTGTCGACATCCTCATCGGCGACGGCCCTCGGGGCCAACAGGTGAAGCTGTCGGCGGCCGACGGGAAGATGGTCCTGACCGCGCGCGAGTGACGCTAGGCGGTCAGCAGCTCGCGCAGCTCGGGTGTCGCCCGGGCGGCGCGACGCAGGGCGCGCAGGGCGCGGGCCTGGCTCTGGCGCACGCCCTCCCGCGACAAACCGAGGGCCCGGCCGATGGCATCCAGGCTCCAGGGCTCGTCGCCGTTGAGCCCGAAGCGCAGCGCCATCACCGTGCGGTCTCGTGCGTCGAGCACCGCGAGGAGCCTGCGGACCTCGGTCGGGAGCAGCGCCGCAATTGCCGCGTCGGCAGTCGGCCGGGCGCTGGGGTCGGCCACGGCGGCGGCGAGCTCGTCCCGGCCTTCGCCGACCGGCTCGGAGAGCGAGGCGGGCGCCGGCGCCTGACCCAACAGCATCGCCACCTGCGCGGCCGGGAGGCCGGTCCGTACCGCGAGCGCCTCCAGCACCGGGGATCCGTCCGACGGGTGCTGTTCGAGATCGCGGAGCTCATGCATCACCCGCGCCAACGCCTCGCCGGCGTGGACGGGAAGGCGGACGAGACGAGCGTTGTTCGCCACGCCGCGACGGATCGCCTGGCGGATCCACCAGGTCGCATAGGTGGAGAAGCGGAAGCCGCGCCGGTGGTCGAAGCGCTCGACGGCTCGCAGGAGACCGACGTTCCCTTCCTGGATCAGGTCGAGCAGGGGGAGGTCGGTGCCGGTCCATTGGCGCGCCACCGAGACGACGAGGCGGAGGTTGGCCCGCACGAAGCGGTCGCGGGCGTGCTCGGCGGCCTCGACCGTGTCCTTGAGCGCCGCTCGGTGCTTCAACGGCATCGGCACGGGCCCGTCGCGCAGCTCCCGAGCGGCGGCCACGCCGGCCTCCATGGCCTGTGCGAGTGCCTGTTCCTCCTCCTTGGTCAGGAGGGCCTCTGGCGCGATCTGCTGCAGGTAAAGGCGCAACAGTTCGGGGTCATCGTTTGTGCGGCTCATTCGAAAGCCCCCATCCTCGCGATCCTCGGCTCAGACCGGCGCCGGCGCGGCGTCTCGGGACGCCCAGTCCCCGGCATGCTCGACGACTTCCGCCACCACCGCTCGGGGATCCCGGGCGAGGCCCTCGATGAAGCCCCGGTGGTACGCCTGGCACGCCTTCTGGCCCAGCCAGCCGCGCAGCACGGGGACGTCCAGAACGTCGAAGGCCTCGACGACACCCTCGCCGAGGCAGTCGAGCCGGCGCGACACCTCTCCTCCGACCTCGAGCACCTGGCAGACGGCCGCGCCGATCGTCGTGCCCGTCGAACCCGCGATCGGGCTGCGCCACAGCTCGTCGACGTCCCGGGCCCGCCAGTTGAGCGGAGGGTTGTCGGGCGACGGGCGCGGCAGGAGGCGCTCGGCGGCGAAGCTCTCGGTCCCGGCGCCGGACGCGTCCCGGACCGCGGCGTAGAGCGCCTCGCCACTCACGCGGCTTCCCGACGCGCCGAGCGCGTACGCCACCTCGACGTCGTCGTTGCCGGACCGCACGGCGGCCACGGCCATCCGGCGGCCGACGCCCTCGTCGAGGTGCCCGTCGCCGAACAGCATCGCGCCAGTGTCAAGGAGCAGGCCGTGATCGTTGTCCCAGTCGTGCAACACCCGCCCGAGCAGGTCACCGAACGACACGGGCGGATAGGTCCGCGTCCGCGCCCGCACGGCCGAGAGCGTGCGGTCATAGAGCATCCGGCGGCTCAGGAGACGCAAGGGCCTGGCGACCTCACGGAGAGCCCTGGCGGTGTCGCCGGCAATCTTGCGCTGGAGGCTCTCCCAGAATTCGGGGTAGCGGTGGTGCCAGAAGCGGCGGATGGCGGCGATCGGCGTCCGCAGGTGCCCGGAGGCGAACGCGTCGGTGAGGTAGTGCTGGGCGGCCGCTTCACGGGCCATGGCGCGCGACACGTCGTCACCGAAACGGCCCAAGCGCCAGGCCTCGTCGAGGGCGGCCCTGTGCAACGCCCCGTAGGCCGCCCGGGCGGAACCGAAGCGGCTCATGCCCGGCTGCGGGGCCTCGGGCTCGTCGCCCCACGGCGCGAGGAAGTGGTCGACGTTGGCGGCGGCGAGAGCGAGGAACCGGTCGCGCACGCGCCGCTCGACCTCGCTCCTCGTCGCCGTAGGGCTCAGCTCGTAGTCCGCGAACTCGCCGCCCGCTTCGAACCGAGCGTCCGGCGCATCCTCGTCGACCGCCATCACCTTGAGGCCGCAGACGAGCTCGTCGCGCGTGCCCGGCATCCGACCACGGTCGCCCGGCACGGCCGCCAGGTCGAACAGTCCCGACGAGGCCGGGGCGGTGAGGGGGGACGGGTCGGCCAGGAAGAAGTCGCCGCTCAGGGCGATGACGTCGCCGTGACGGACGAAGAAGTGCTCGTCGGACGCGCCGACGGCGAGGTCGACGAACGCGCCGGCGGTGGCCTCGTCGCCGATGGCTTGGTGCTCACGGGCCTTCATCGTCTCAGCCCCGCCCACCGGGGAAGACGTCCTGCTCGGACTTGTGCCACACCGGATGGTCGCCGGCGGTCTCGACATTGAAGCCGTAGTCGTAGGCGAGCGACCCGCCGATGGTGCCGCCGAGGGTCGTCAGTGCTGCCGCCAGCAGGCTGAGCACGAGGGCCACCGCCCCGGTGTGGGTATCGGCGTCGTACGCGAAGAGCCGGAGGCCGATGGCCACGAGGACGACGACGGTGACCGACACCATGGTCCAGGCGTGAGCGTTCACCGTACGCCGCGCCTGGGTGCCCTTCTCCGTCGATTTCAGCCAGTCCCAGAACCCGGTGAGCGCCGCCAGCACGGACACAAGGGCGCCACCCACGAGGACGAACGTCGCCGCCCGGTAGAGGTCGCGGGCCCACTCCTGGTCCCGGCCGGCGAACGAGATCACGTCGAAGGCGGCGGCCAGGACGTAGGCCCCGACGGGGACATCGGTGAGCGGGGGATGCAGCGGCTTGCCGGCCCAGCCCCGCAGGCCCTTGAACTTGCGGCCCCGGAACGTGAGCGACGGGCGGAACGACAACGCGCGCATGGTCAGGCCTTTCTCCGGACGGCCACGGTGACGCAGCACTCGCCGGGCTTGGGGTCGGAGCGGGCCTCCAGCGCGCCGCCGTCGACGCCGTCGGCCACGCCCTCGAGCAGGGCATGGTTCATCCCGCAGACCAGATCGCGGTGGCTCTCGGCGAGGGCGTGGAACGGGCAGTTGCCGAGCCGGACGACCCGACCCTCCCGGCGGGGCTCGTACCCGTAGCGTTCGAGCTCCTCGATGACCGCGGCCAGGCGGCGCTCCCGGCTCGCACGCGGGGCCTGCGTGGCCCGCAGCTCGGCGCCGACCCGGCGCCCGAAGCGGCGGGCGACCTCTACCAGTGTTGCCCGCGCCGGCCGGTCGCCCGCTTCCTCGACTGCCTCGGCCAACAACTCGGCGGCCAGGTCGTACTGGCGCGGCGGGAGGCTCACGGTGTGCTCAGAGGAAGACCGGCGGTACAGCTTGGCGGGCCGGCCCGCGCCCGGGCCGGTGCGTCCGGTCAACCGGCGGAACGTCGTCTGCAGCAGACCGGCGTCGACCAGCTTGTCGAGGTGGAAGGCGGCCAGCGATCGCTGGATGCCGACCGCCTCGGCGGCCTGGTCTCGGCTCACGTCGTCGCGTTCGCCGGCGATGTAGAGATAGAGGGCGCGCCTCACGGGCTCCTGGAGCGACCCGATGGACGCGAGCCGCTCGTCGAGGGACGTGGTGTCGCGGATCCCGGCCATGGCTAGGCCAACCTCCCCTGCGTCAGGGCCAGGAACTCCTGGCGTGTCCTCCCGTCCTCGCGCACGAGGCCCCCCAACGACGACGTCGTCGTCTTGGCCCCCCGGGCGACAGCCCCCCGCAGGGTCATGCACAGATGCTCGGCCTCCAGGACGACGCCGACACCCCTCGGGTGCAGATGGTCCTCGAGCCACGTCGCAACCTGGGTCGTGAGCCGCTCCTGGGTCTGCAGGCCTCGGGCGAAGGACTCCACGACCCGGGCCAGCTTGGAAAGCCCGAGAATCCGCTCGCCGGGCAGATACCCCACGTGGGCGACGCCGACGAACGGAAGCAGGTGGTGCCGGCAGAGGGAGTGGAACCGGATTTCGCGTGCGACGACCAGCTCGTCGTAGCCCTCGTCGTTCGGAAACGTCGTGAGGTCGAACGAGCGGGGAGTGAGCAGCTCGGCGTATGCCGCGGCGACCCGCCTCGGCGTGTCGGCCAAATGGGGATCGTCGGGGTCGGCCCTTAGGGCGTCGAGCAGCGACGAAACGGCTCGTTCGGCCGCCTCGAGGTCGATGCCGGGCGGTGGGGGTACCACCCGCAGCGGTCGTGGGGCCGGCACCCGTCGCGCGGAGTTCGGGCTGTGTTCGACGGAGTTATCTATCACTAGCACAACTTAAGTTTAGACCACCCTCGGGCTCGTCGCAAGTAGAGACCGACGGCGCCGAGGGACTCCTCGTTGAGCCCCCGGCGCCGGGTACGCCGACCCCCGTCGGCCCGGCTCTATCGAGAATACATACTCATTATAGATCTCACCGCTCGGATCCGGTGCGGGTTTCTCGGATTTCCGCCGCGCTAGCGGTTGGCGGTGGTGTAAAACTAGATCTAGTTAGCTAAACAACCCCTTCGGGAGGAGCGAACCCCATGACTTCGATCATCGACACGGTGTGGTCGTTGCGCACCGCCATGCGCCGCCTGTGGACCGACCACGCGATCTGGACCCGCCAGTACATCGTCGCCGCCGTGGCCGGAACGCCCGACGCCAAGGCTGCGGCCGCCCGCCTGTTGCGCAACCAGGAGGACATCGGGAACGCCATCGTGCCCTACTACGGCGAGGACGCCGGCGCCGCCCTGACCAAGTACCTCAAGGAGCACATCCTCATCGCCGTGGATCTCGTAGCTGCCGCCAAAGACGGCAACAACGTGCGCTTCGGGATCTACGACCGCAAGTGGACACGCAACGCCCGCTCGATCGCCACCTTCCTGAGCCGGGCCAACCCTTACTGGTCGCGCAAGGATGTCATGGACCTCCTCGAGCTGCACCTGCAGCTGACCAAGGGCGAGGCCGTGGCTCGCCTCGAAGGCAACTGGGATGCCGACGTCGACGCCTTCGACGAGATCCTCACCGAAATGCTGACGCTGTCCGACGCCCTCTCCGAGGGGATTGTGCACCAGTTCGCCGAAAAGTTCGTGGCATGAGCCCCACGACCACCACGCTGGCCTTGGGTCACCACGCGCCCGCCGTCGCCAGCCTGGTCGGAGCCGACGGCCGGGTCTGCTCGCTCGACCAGTTCGCGCCCGCCGAGGTACTAGTCGTCGTGTTCGTGGCCAATGGATGCCCGACCGTCCGCCTTTACGAGCCGCGCCTCGCTGAGCTGTATCACCGGTACGGCGATCGGGGGGTGCAGATCGTGCTCGTGAACTCGAACAACGGCCATCTGTCGCCGCCGGACACGTACGACCGGGTCGTCGAGCGTGCCGTGCGATCGGAGTTGCCCTTCCCCTACCTGAAGGACGGCGACGGTCATCTGGCCCGGGCGTGTGGCGCCATCTGCACGCCGCACGCCTTCGTCTTCGACGGCGAACGACGGCTGCGATACCGGGGCCGCATCGACGACTCCCGAACGGGCGGTCGCGTCACGAGCCACGAGCTCGACGCGGCGATCGGCGACATCCTCGCCGGCCGAACGGTGCGCGTGCCCGAGACGGCGCCGTTCGGCTGCGCCATCGTGTGGTGACGACGTGAGCGTCGCCGCGCCCGCCCTGTCGCGTTCCGGCCGCGCGCTCGGCTGGCCCGCAGTCGCCGTCGCGGCAGCGTGGGGCATCGTCGTCGTCGGCGAGGTGACCGGCGTCAGCCGGCATGTCGGGCACGACGCCGTCGTCGGGGGCGAGATGCCTCCCGGCCTCGGCCTGGCCGTGTTCCTCTCCGGGTGGCTGGTGATGGTGGCGGCCATGATGCTGCCCGTCATCCGGCGGGCCGTTCCGCCGCCGCCGGCTTTGGTGCGCTTCCTCGGCGGTTTCGGCGCCGTCTGGGCGCTGGCCGGCGTGGCCGCATTGAGCGGGGACACGGTCGTCCATCGGGTCGTCGACGGCGTCCCGAGCATCGCATCACGCTCGTGGCTGGTGGGCGCCGCCCTGCTCGTTGTCGCGGGAGCGGCCCAGCTGCTGCCGGCGACGCGCCGGTGCCTGGCGGCCGGCCCTGACG
>JBOGIC010000686.1:0-4051 GCA_050744985.1 Acidimicrobiales bacterium | reverse complement strand
CCTCCAACGTCGTGACGACCGTCACGCCGTCGGGCAACGCCAGCCCGGCCTGCGTGGCCCGAACGCCGTCGTCCGACTTCAGCCCGACGAGCGAGGCCACGAGCGGCGTGCCGCCGGCCAGGCCCACCACGTCACGGGCCACCTCCGCCGAGGGCGGTTTGGAGACCAGCAGGATGGCGTCGGTGCCGGAGTCGTCCCGCATGGCCGCGACCGCCAGCTTCGCCATGCGGCCACCGACGGCGTCGCTCAGATCCCTCCCCCCCAACCCGATGACGTGCGACACGCCCACGCCCCACCGGTCGAGCAGGGTCATGGCCTCCTGGGCACCGGTGCCGGCGGCGGCGACGACACCGACCCGGCCCGGTCGCACGACGTTGGCGAAGCCCAGGCCCGTCCCGCCCAGCATGGCGGTGCCGGCGCCCGGCCCCATCACCAGCCGGCCCAGCGCCGTGGCGCGGTCTTTCAGCTCGACCTCGTCGCCGACCGGCACGTTGTCGCTGAACAGCAGCACGTGCAGCCCGGCCGTCATCGCCTGGTGGGCCTCGATGGCGGCGTAGTCACCGGGCACCGAGATGACCGCCACGTTGGACGCCGCCTGGAGGTCGACGGCCTCGGCCAGCGTCCGGGGCGCGCGGGCTTCGGCGCCGGCGCCGGCATCGCGGCGCGCCGGTGCGGCGAACAACCGGGCCTCTCCCTCCGACAGCGCCTCGGCCGTCACGCCCTCGTCGGATCCGATGGCGGCGATGAAGAGATCGTTGGCCGAGGCCGACCCGAGATCGGACCGGGCGAAGCCCTGGTCCGCCAGCGTGTCGACGTTGGCGGGCGTGGCCATCGCCGCCGCGGCCCACTCCACGCCGTCGACGTCGAGCATGGCCCGGGTGCCCGCCATCTGCAGCACCGAGTCGAGGTACGTGCCGGCGAAGACCTTGACCGCCCGCGCCGCGGTCACGCCACGAGCGGCCGCATGCGCACGATGTGCGTGCCCCGTACGCCTTCGAGCTCGGAGATCGTCTCGTGCAACGAGGCGTAGACGAGCTCGGGCGAGGTGATCACCGCCTCCTCGCCACCCCGCCGCAGGAAGCGGATGGCCGCCCGCACCTTGGGCCCCATGCTGCCTTCGGGGAACTCGCCCCGTTCGAGCCATTCCTCGGCCTCGTCGACCGCCATCTCGTAGATGGGACGCTGCTGCGGGGTGCCGTAGTGCAGCTTCACCGACTCGACGCCGGTGACGAGCACCAGCGCCTCGGCGGCGAGCGACGTGGCCAGGCGCTGGGCCGCGTAGTCCTTGTCGATCACGGCGTCGATGCCGCCGTAGCCATCCTTGTAGCGCACGACGGGCACGCCGCCGCCCCCGGCCGCCACGACCACCTGGCCGTGGTCGAGCAGGGCGCGTATGGCGTCGGTCTCGAGGATCGCCACCGGGTCGGGCGACGGCACGACCCGGCGGTAGCCGCGCCCGGCGTCGGGCTTGACGACCCACCCGCGCGCCTCGGCCATGGCCTCGGCCTCTTCTTTGGTGAGGAACGGGCCGATCGGTTTCGTCGGGTTCTCGAAGGCCGGGTCGTCGGGGTTCACGGCGACGTGGGTCACCACCGACACCGCGCCGCGCATCCACGACGCATCGGTCACGCGGCGCAAGGCCAGGCAGATGAGGCTGCCCAGCTGCCCTTCGGTCATCGCCCCGAGGGCGAACAGCGGCTGCGGGGGCACGAGGCTCGTGCCCTCCTCCTGCTGGATCGCCAGGTTGCCGACCTGGGGCCCGTTGCCATGCACGAGGACGACGCGCCAGTGGTCCCGCAGGAGCGACGACACCGAGCGGGCCATCGCCATCGCGTTGGCCGCGAGCTGCTCGTGGGTGCCCTCCTGGCCTTCGCGCGTGAGGGCGTTGCCGCCGAGCGCAACGACGGCGGTCTTCGCCATGTTCCCCTCCCGGCGTTCACACGATGCGAAATTCCTGTCCATCATAGTGTAGGGTCTGCCATGCGTGAGCGGTGCCTTGCCCCACCCGTTCAAGGACCCCGAGGTACCGGGGGACATGCTGTTCCGGTGGTTCCAGGCCGAGGAACGTCTCTATCCCGTGGCGATGGTGATGCCCGAACGGTATGAAGCGGCGGTGAAGCTCGTGGGCCGGCTGGCCGAGCAGCTGCGGGCGGCGTGCCCCGACATGCCGAGCCTCGTCACCGCCGACGAAGAGGCGCTCGACATGGCGAGACGGCTGGCCGACTTCGACCCCGAGACGGCGATCGACCTCGACCTCAAGCTCGTCGCCGGCGCCGCCTGTTCGATCCGCTACCGGGAGCTGGCCGCCGCCCGCGGGTCGTCAGCCGGGTGAGCACCGTCGAGCTGCCCACGCTGATCGCCGACCTGCAGAGCAACGGCCTGCGGATGGACGAGCCCGGCCTGCGTGGCCCCAACGCCGCGGCCGTCGAGGCGCGGCACGGGGGAGCGGGACCGAGCGACTCGGGCATGCTGTGGATCGAGGGCGTGGCCGTCACCGTGCCGACCGACGCCGAGTTCGCGCGCACGTCGCCCTACGTCCTGCGCCCGGAAGACGACGGGTTCGGCATCTATCGCGATGGCGTCCGCCTGGCTGTCGCGTCGGGCACCCCGCGGCCGCGGTACTACGACCTCGCGACCGACGAGGGCATTCCGTACTGGAAGATCGCCCTGCTGCACCTCGACTCGCTGGCCAGCACCGTGTTGCAGACGTGCGCGTACTGGGGCAACTCCGACCAGTGCCAGTTCTGCGGCATCGGCCTGTCGCTCGACGCGCAGCGGACAATCGCCAAGAAGCGGCCCGACCAGCTGGCCGAGGTGGCCGTCGCGGCGAAGGAGCTCGACGGCGCAGTCGACGCCACCCTGACGACGGGCAGCACCGCCGGCGCCGACAAGGGTGCGCTGTACGTGGCCACGTGCGGGGCGGCGGTCAAGGAGGCGGCCGGGCTGCCGGTCGAGGTGCAGTTCGAGCCGCCCGAGTCCCTCGACGTCATCGACCGCGTCCACGACCTCGGGATCGACTCGGTGGGTATCCACGTCGAGTCCTTCGACCCGGCGGTGCTGGCTCGCATCGCCCCGGCCAAGGCCCGCACCGGCATCCCCGGCTACTTCGCGGCGTGGGAGCGGGCGGTGAGCTTGTTCGGGGAGGGCCAGGTCTCGACCTACGTGATCCTCGGCATGGGGGAGGACCCGCAGGCCACCGTGGATGGCTGCCGGCGGGCCATCGACATGGGCGTGTACCCCTTCGTCGTGCCGCTGCGCCCGATCGCCGGCAGCCTGCTCGAAGCGTGCCGGCCGCCGTCCGCGGAGTACACCGAGAGCGTCTACCGCCAGGTCGTGCCGTACCTCCTGGCCCGCGGCCTCGGCGCCAAGGGCGTCGCCGCCGGCTGCGCCCGATGCCAGGCCTGCTCGGCCATGGGGGCCATGGAGGAACGGCTCATGTCCTTGGGCCCGACCCGCGCATGACCCAACACTTGGTGCAGCGCCGGGCCGAGTGTCGCATCGCGACGACGCCGGACGAGGTGGAGGTCCACCACCGGATCCGCCACGAGGTCTTCGTCGAGGAGCAGGGGCTCTTCGACGGTTCCGACGTCGACAGCCACGACGCCGAACCTCACTGCGTGCACATCCTCGGCCTGTGGGAGGGCGAGCCGGTCGGCACCGTCCGCGCCTTCATCCTCGACGCCGACGCGGGCCTCTGGCAGGGCGACCGTCTCGCCGTGCTGCCGCCCTACCGGGTGCGCAACCTGGGCAAGCCGCTCGTGCGGTTCGCCGTCGCCACCGCGGGCCAGCGCGGCGGCAGCCTCATGGTCGCCCACATCCAACTGCCCAACGTCGCCTTCTTCGAGCGCATCGGCTGGTACAAGGACGGCGACGTCGAGACCTACGTCGGCGTCGAGCACCAGCCCATGGCGATCCCCCTCGATCGTTCTTGTAAGGCTCAACCACCGAATCGGTAGCTGCGCCTTACAAGAACGGCGGTAGGCCGGTCACCGGGCCGTGCAGCACCTCGGCGACCTCGCCGCCCGACCGGACGGCGACCGTGCCGGTGCCG
>JBOGIC010000685.1:0-2620 GCA_050744985.1 Acidimicrobiales bacterium | reverse complement strand
GTTCGGTCCTGACCATCTCCGGTGGGTGCCCGAGGGCGACGAGGTCGTCGGCCACGGCCTCCACGAACGGCGTCGGCCCGCACACATAGCAGCGCGGCCGCGCCGATGCCGGCCACCCCAGCTCGGCGAGCAGGGCACGGTCGACCCGGCCCCGCCGCCCCGTCCACGCCGCCGATGGTTCGCGCGTCAGGGTGACGACGGCTTCTCCGTCGGCGACAGCGTTCGGGCCGCGCAGGCCGGGCAGCTCGTCCCGGTAGAGGACGTCGCCGAGGGTGCGGGCGGAGTAGACCAGCCGCATCGGCGATGGGCTGGCCGTGGCGGCGTGGTGGCGCAGCATGGACATCAGCGGCACGACACCGGAGCCGCCCCCGAGGAGCAGCACGGGCGCCGTCGGGCCACCGCCCTCGCCGTCCCACACGAAGTAGCCGCCGATCGGCCCCCGCACCTCGATCTGGTCGGCCGCCTCGAGCACGGTCGTGAGGTAGGGCGACACCTCACCGTCGTCGAGGCGCACCACCGTGAGGGCGACCCGCTCGGACCCGGGGGCCGAGGCGATCGAGTAGCTCCGCTGGGCCGAATACCCGTCCTCGGCCGTGAGGCGGACATCGACGTGCTGGCCGGCCCGGTGACCCGGCCAATCGGGGACGTCGAGGTGGACGGTGACGGCCCGCGCCGTCTCGGGGACGGTCTCCGCCACCGTCGCCACGGACCAGCGCACGAGTCAGTCGCCCCAGTACCGCTGCTCGCGCCAGGGGTCGCCGTAGTTGTTGTAGCCCACGCTCTCCCAGAAGCCGGGCTCGTCCTCGTCCCGCAGCTGCAGGCCCCGCACCCATTTGGCGCTCTTCCAGAGGTACAGGTGGGGCACCAGCAGGCGGACCGGACCACCGTGCTCGGGCTCGAGGTCGGCCCCGTCGTAGCCGAACGCCAGCCACGCCTGGCCGTCGAGCAGGTCAGGCAGCGGCAGGTTGGTCGTGTAGCCGCCGTCACAGAAGGCCACGGCGAACTCGGCACTCGTCTCGACGTCGGCCATCAGCGTGTCGACCGAGACGCCCCGCCAGCTGGTCCCGAGCTTCGACCACTTGGTGACGCAGTGGATGTCGACGGTGATGTCCTCCGCCGGGAGCGCACGGAGCTCGTCCCATGACCACCGGGCGAGCACGACGCCCGCCTCGTCGACGATGCCGAAGTCCCACTCGGCCACCGATACCCGGGGCGTGGGGCCGGCGGTCAACACCGGGAAGTCGTCGACCACGTACTGCCCCGGCGGGATCAGTCCGGCCCCGGGCTGGCGGCGACGCCCTTGGAAGCCCCGGTTCACGATCATGCTGGCGGGAACGCTAGCGGCACCCCACGATATGGGACGTGCTCGTGCAGATCTACGGCATCACGACGCCGGAGGACGCGGCGATGGTCGCCGGTCTGGCGCCCGACCACGCCGGCGTCGTGGTCGACGAGGGCATCGGCACGTGGGACAGCGTCGACGAGGCGACGGCGGTGGCGATCGTCGCCCGCCTGGCGGGCACGCGGGTCGTCGCATTGTCCCTGTCGTCCGACCCGGCCCGCATCGTCCGCACGACCGACCTGCTGGCGCCGCACGTGGTGCACCTGGCCCGAGTCGCCGACCGGCTCTCGCCCGCGGAGGTGGCAGCGCTGCGCCGCGCGGTGCGGCCCGCCGAGCTGATGGTCACGATCCCCGTCCGCGGCCCCGAGGCGGTTGAGCTGGCGCGCCGCTACGAGCCCAGCGCCGACTACCTCCTGCTGGACACGGCCGATCCCGCGAGTGGCGTCGTCGGCGCGAGCGGCCTCGTCCACGACTGGGCCGTGAGCGCGGCGGTGGTCGCGGCCGTCGACGTTCCGGTCGTGCTCGCCGGTGGCCTCGGGCCCCACAACGTGGTCGAGGCCATCGAGCGGGTCCGCCCCGCCGGCGTCGACTCCGAGACCCACACGAGCTTCAGCCACGACCGGCGGCGCAAGGACCCCGAGAAAGTGCAGCGGTTCATCGACCTCGCCCGGCGGCCATTGACTCCGTAGGTGGGTACGGGCCGTATCGTTTCGGGTGATGGCCGAGACGTTCACGATTGGGAGGCTCGCCGAGGCGGCGGGGGTGAACGTCGAGACCGTGCGGTACTACGAACGGCGGGGCCTCCTGGAGCAGCCTTCCCGGGCCGGCGGCGGCTACCGCCAGTACTCGGCGTCGGAGCTGTGGCGGTTGCAGTTCATCCGGCGGGCCAAGGACCTCGGCTTCACGCTCAGCGAGATCTCCGACCTCCTCGGATCGCGCGACCGGTCGACCCGTGCCGTCCTTGACGCGACGCGGGCCAAGGTCGCCGTCGTCGAGGCGCGCCTGCGGGAGTTGGACCAGTTGCGGTACCGCTTAACCCAGCTCGCCGAGATCTGCGAGCGGGGCGACGCGTCCGACTGCGTCAATCTCGAGGTCGGCCAGCTCGCCACGGAGCCGCCCCGTGCTCCGGGCGCCGACCAGCCGTAGCACCAGCTGACCGTCCCTGAAGCCGAGCAGCGTCGGGAGCGCCCGCACGTCGAAGCGGGCGACGATCCCCGGTTCGGCGTCCGCGTCGACCGTGGCGATCCGCAGCCGGTCCCCGTACTCGGCCGCGATCGC
>JBOGIC010000684.1:0-1617 GCA_050744985.1 Acidimicrobiales bacterium | reverse complement strand
CCGCGGGGCCTTGTCCGGGGTGGCATCGGCCCCGTTCGTGGTCCGTCGAGCAGGCCGAGCCGCTGCGCGCTCGTCCATCGTTTCCCCCTCCACTGCCGCCGGCACAGTTGCCGCTTCCCGTAGTTATCGGCGACGCGGACCCCCGAATTGAGCGAAGTTCCGCCTACAGGCCGGGGGGCCAGGCTTTGAAGCGGGCGACGGCGTCGCGGTCGCCGGTGACCGACAGGCGCCGGTGCGCTCCCACGTGCCTTCGGCGTACCGGAACCGGAGGTCGACGGTCGGGCCACCCAGCACGGTGTGCCCGCACGCCCACGGGCAGGTCGGCGTAGGGCAGCGGCGCGAGCACGTCTCTGCCCGCGCCGCCGGAGCGCGTCGGCCTCATGGACATGGCCCACGCGACGTGCACGGCGAGGTCGCGCACCGTCCAGTCTTCGAGACGGGTGGGTGCCGCCCATTGCGGCCCGCCCACCCCGGAAAGCAACGAGACGAACCGTTGCCGCTCATCTGACCTCCTGGGTGGTACCCGGCCCGGGGTGGGAGGATGCCGGCCGTGAGCGAGTGGTACGAGTCCTTCTTCGACGCCTTGGCCAACGATGTCTGGCGCGCCCTCATGCCCGCCGAGGCGTCCGATGCGGAAGCCGCCTTCCTGGTCCGCCAGCTCTGTCAGGGAGACGATCGTCCGCGCCGGCTCCTCGACGTGCCGTGCGGCGCCGGGCGCCTCGCGCTACGCGTCGCGGCTCTCGGTCACTCCATCGTCGGTGTCGACCTGTCCGTTCCGGCTATCGAGCGACTGCGCGCCGACGACGCACGCGCACGCGTGGACGCGCGGCACGGCGACATGCGCGACCTGGGCGCCGCGCTGGCCGGCGCCGAGCCGTTCGACGGCGCCTGGTGCATGGGGAACAGCTTCGGGTACCTGGGCCCGAGCGACACCGCGGCCTTTGTCGCCGCCCTGGCGCACGCCCTGCGGTCCGGCGCCCGGTTCGTGCTCGACGCCGCGACCGTCGCCGAGGCGGTGCTGCCGCATCTGGGCGGCGGTGGCGGCCGGCACGAGGGCGACGGCGCCGTTCTCACGGTCACCGACGACTACGACGCGCGCACGTCGACGATGATCAACCGGATGGTCCTCGAGGCGGGGGACCGGCGCGACGAACGGGTCGCGTACCACCGGGTCATGACGTGCCGCGAGGTCGTCGACACCCTCGAGGGCGCGGGCCTCGCGGTCGAGGACATCGCGGGCGGCCTCGACGGCGAGGCGTTCTCCCTCGGCGCCCGGCGCTGTCTCATCACCGCCCGGCGCCGCTGAGCCGGGGTCATAAGGGGTCGCGCGGCGCGCCGGCGCGGACCGGGCAAGGGCGGTAGGGTCAGGTTCTCTCGCGCAGGAGGAGGCGGTCAGCGTGCTGACAATGCGCAGAATGCGGGGCGTGGTGGTGCTGGCGGGCATCGGTCTGGTGATGTCGCTCGGCGGCGTGGCCGCACAGGGCGAGCTACCCCCCGGTCACGTCCTGGACAACGCGAGGCTCGACGACGGCAACAACGACCCGCTCCGTGGTCGCGATATCCCCGGCATGGCCGTCGACCCCGCCGATCCCAAGCACGTGGTGCTGATCGACGAGG
>JBOGIC010000683.1:0-6556 GCA_050744985.1 Acidimicrobiales bacterium | reverse complement strand
CGCAGCCGCTCCTCGCTCGTCTGGCGTCGCGCCGTCTCGCGCAGGCGCTCGGCCCGCACGCGCACGATGTCGGCGACGACCAGGACGGCGATCAGCCAGCCGGCCACGGCGGCGGCGTGCACCCACGTCTGGTGGGGGTCGTGATCGAACCAGACATGGGTGGCCACGGCGGCGACGAAGCCGACGCCCGCGATGGCCCACGCCTCCATCCGCTTGCCCTCGCGCACGACCAGGAACAGCGACACGGCCACGCTGATGAAGATCGGCCCGTACGGGTAGCCGGCGGCGACGTAGACAAGCGTGACGGCCATCACCGTCGCGGCCAGGGCGACGACGTGGCGGCGCAGCACCACGAACGCCGCCGGGCCCGCAAGCAGCAGGCCGATCGCCAGCGCGTCGACCGGGTCGCGGTCGGGCTGGTCGTTCTGGGCGGCGAGCGTTCCCGCGACCTGGGCGAAGGCCAGCACCGCCGGCAGCACCACGCGCTGCAGCACCAGCGTGGGGGTGTCGGCACTTTTCACGACATCACGCTACGAAAACCCGCACCGGTCCGCAGTCATCGCGGGGTGGATTCGCGACTACCACGGCCGTCGTAGACGCACACTCACGTCCGAGGAAGGGTGATCGTGAACGCCGCGCCGCGGCCCGGGGCCGTGTCCAGGCGGATCGCGCCGCCGTGGGCGGTGACGATCTCGTTGACGATGGCCAGGCCGAGCCCGGTGCCCGACGCCGCACCGGCGGTGTCACCGCCGGCCTGCCAGAAGCGGTCGAAGGCGCGGGCGGCCTCGTCGGCGGACATGCCGGGCCCGTCGTCGGCGACGAGGACCCGGGCGTCGTCCGTCCCGGGGTTCATCGACACCTCGACCCGCACGGCCGTGGCCGCCGGCGTGTGCTCACGGACGTTGGCGAGAAGGTTGTCGACGACCTGGCGGAGGCGGTGGGGGTCGCCCTTGACCTCGACGGGCTCCTCGCCCACGTCGACGGTGAACGGGCGCGCCGGCTCCACGACGCGGGCCGCGGTGACGGCCTCCAGCACCAGCCCGGTGAGGTCGATGGCCTGGCGTTCGAGGGGCCGGCCCTGGTCGAGGCGGGCGAGCAGGAGCAGGTCCTCGACGAGGTCGCCCATGCGGACGGCCTCGTGCTCGATGCGGGTCATCGAGCGTTCGACGTCCGCCGGCGCCTTGGCACCCTGCCGGTAAAGCTCGGCGTACCCGCGGATGGACGTCAGCGGCGTGCGCAGTTCGTGCGAGGCGTCGGCGGCGAACCGGCGGGTACGCGCCTCCGACGCCGTCTTCGCGTCGACGGCCTCCTCGATGCGGTCGAGCATGACGTTGAGGGCGGTGGCCAGATGGCCCACCTCGCTCGCCGGTTGCGGAACCGGCGCCCGCTCGGACAACTCGCCGCCGGCGATGCGCTCCGCGGTCGAGATCATCTGGTCGATCGGCCGCAGGCTGCGGCGGACGGTGAACCACACGATCAGACCGGTCGCGACCACCGCCAGGACTCCGGCGACGGCGACGATGCCCCGTGCTGTGGTGACGGCGCGCTCCACGTCCCGGAGCGGAATCCCGATGGCCTCCGCGCCGCCGTCGGGCTGGGCGATGAGCACAACGCGATACTTCGGCCCGCCCGCGGTCACGCTCGCCACCGTCAGCGGCCCGGCCGGGGCGCGTAAGCCGCTGACGTCCGGGAGCGGGTCGGGGTCGTTGGCCGGACCGGTGGCGATCGTGGATTCGATGGTGCCGTCGGCGCGGATGGTGACGAAGGCGTAGCGCTTCACGTCGTACGGCGACTTCTCCTCGTCGGGCCGCGGTGGGGGCGGACCGTGCCGGCCCCCGCCACCGCCACTGCCCCCGCCGCCGCCACGTGGGGGCTCCGGGGACACGGCGAGGGTGCGGCTCGCAAGCTCCCGGTCGACCCCGGCGATCAGCCGCTGCTCGAGCGTCGTGACGATCAGCACGCCGGACACGCCCGTCACCACGGCGACGACGAGCACGATGAGGGCGACGAGGCGCCGGCGGATCACCGACTACTCAGGTCTCCAGGCGCAGCACGTACCCGAAGCCGCGCCTGGTGTGGATCAGCGGGGGCGCACCGACGTCGATCTTCTTGCGGAGGTAGGAGATGTAGTTCTCGACGACGCCGCCGCTGCCGCCGAAGTCGTACTGCCACACGTGATCGAGGATCTGGGTCTTCGACAGCACCCGCTCGCGGTTGATCAGGAGGAAGCGCAGCAGCTGGAACTCGGTGGGGGACAGCGGGATCGGCCGTCCACCCCGGTTGACGGTGAGTGTGTCCTCGTCCATCTCGAGGTCGGCGTAGCGGAGCCGGTTGCTCGTTGCCTCGACGGCCCGGGTGCGGCGCAGCACAGCCCGCACGCGCGCGACCAGCTCCTCCAGGCTGAACGGCTTGGTGAGGTAGTCGTCGCCGCCCTTGGTGAAGCCCGAAACCTTGTCCTCGTCGGTGTCGCGGGCGGTCAGGAAGATGACCGGGGTGTCGTCGCCGTCGGCCCGCAGTCGCCGGCACACCTCGAAGCCGTCGATACCGGGGAGGCCCACGTCGAGGATGACGAGATCGGGATGGGCCGATGCCACCGACGAGAGTGCCCGGTGGCCGTCGACGGCGACCGATGTCTCGAAGCCGGCGATGCGGAGCGCGGACGAGACGAGGTCCCGGATGTACTCCTCGTCGTCGACGACGAGAACCTTGCTGATCGTCATGTCGGCCGGTGCACCTTCTGCTGTGCCGTGGATCGGGAGTGCGCTCACGAGTCTTCTACTCCTTGGTCAGGTACAGCTGGAATTCGATCGTGCCGTGGCTCTCGACCGAGGCGACTATCGGAGCCGTGGGCGCCGTGATGTTGAAGTCGGCGAAGGCCACCGGAGCGCTGCCCACGATGACCAGAACGCCGTTCTGCAGCTGGGCCTCCATGTCGATGGTCGCCGTCCTGGTCACGCCCTTGATGGTCAGGTCGCCGGTCGCCTTGACGGCGATCTTCTCGCCTTCGGCCGGTACGCTCCCCACGCTGATGGGCTGGGTCAGGGTGAACGTCGCGTCCGGGTAGCGGCTCGTCGACAACGCCTGCTGGATGGCGTTGTTGCGCCGGGAGTCGTTGGATCGGATCGACTGCAGGTCGACCGTGATCTGGGCGGCGGTCACCCGCGTGCCGTCGACCGTGACGCTGCCCTCGACGGCCGCCGACCGGCCCACGGCGGTTGCCGCGCCGACACCGACGAGCACCTCATTGACCCGGAACCCGCCGAAGCTGCCCGTGCCCTCGGCGTTGGTGATGCTGGTGTCGACGGTCCACGTGCCGGACACCGAGGTGGGCTGGCTTGCGGCTCCGGCGGCGTTCGCCGGCGCACCCGGCGCGGAGGGTGCGACCGTCGTCGGGGCGGAGACGCCGGCGGTGGCCTGGTCGAGGCTGACGGCGGCGGGCGTGTCGTGGCGCAGGACGAACCACCAGAGGCCGGCGCCTCCGAGCACCACCGGGATCGCCACGACCAGCGCGATCCACAGCAGGATCCGGCGGCGCCGGCGCCGCGGCGGGGACGTTTCCGTCGGCGGCATGACGAAGGTCTGTGTGCTCATGGCCGTCATCCTCCGCTCGCGGCCTGGGACCTTCATCGGTGAAGCCTGGGAGAACCCTCTGAAGCCTTCCGCGCAATTGCCAGCTCGCTGTGAGGCCGTTCTCAGGCACGACGGTCATGGTGTCCGGGACTGATCGCCCTGTCGTGGCCGGGACGCCCCCCCGCACCGTCCGCCCCTCCGGTGTTCGTGCGCCCCGCTCTGCGGCAGGGCGGTCGCGTCAGCTCTCGGGCTGCTCGGGCAGGTCGCCGTCGAAGGCGCGGTAGGTGTCGTAGATGTCCTTGCAGGCCTCGCACATGGGCAGCTGCTTCGGGTCGCGCTGGGGGACGAAGACGACCCCGCACAATGCTTCCAGCGGTGTGCCGTAGATACGGGCCTCGAGGACCTTCGCCGTGGCGTCACCCTCGGTGGACTTCACGATGTGGGCGGCTTGGGGCTCACCCGTCTGGGGTACGTCGTCGCGGTGGGTATCGACCCGCTCTTCGACGCCGGTGCTCAGCGGGGCGCTCATAGGAGAGGTCACCTTCGTAGGCTAACGCTGTGACCCCAGCGTCGGGCGACTCGGCGTTCCCCCCGATAGCCGAATACGGCTTCCTCTCCGACTGCGAGGTGACGGCGTTGGTCGCGCCGAGCGGCAACGTCGAATGGCTCTGTGCCCCACGGCTCGACTCGGCCGGCCTCTTCGCCGCGATCCTCGACCGGGACGCCGGTGGCTTCCGGTTGGGGCCGGCGGACATGACGGTCCCCGCCGCCCGCCGGTACGTGCCCGGCACGATGGTGCTCGAGACGAGTTGGGGCACGCCGACGGGGTGGATCGTGGTGCGGGACCTGCTCGTCATCGGGCCGTGGCACGACGAGGACGACGACGGCCTGGACTACCGGCGCGCGCCGACGGACTACCAGGCCGAGCACATCCTCCTCCGCACCGTGAAGTGCGTCACGGGCGAGGTGCAGGTCGTCCTCGACTGTGAGCCGGTCTTCGACTACGGCCGGCGCCCGGCCGTCTGGTGGTACACCGCGCGCGGCTACCACCAAGGTGCGGCGAGGGACGCGGCGCTCGATCTCGAGGTCCGGCTGACGACCGACATGCGCATCGGCTTCGAGGGGGGGCGGGCTCTCGCCCGCACGCTCCTCAAGGAGGGCCAGACGCGGTACTGCGCGCTGTCGTGGGGCGACCACGAACCGCCGTACGACTACGCCGACGCCGACGCCCGGTTGAACTGGACCGCCCACCACTGGCAGCACTGGCTGGCGCGAGGCCGGTTCCCCGACCACGCGTGCCGGGCGCACCTCGAGCGCAGCGCCCTCACGCTCAAGGGCCTCACCTACGCGCCCACCGGCGCGCTGGTGGCGGCGGCCACCACGTCGCTGCCGGAGGTGCCCGGCGGCGAGCGCAACTGGGACTACCGGTTCTCCTGGATCCGGGACTCGACCTTCGCCCTGTGGGCCCTCTACGCCCTCGGGTTCGACTGGGAGGCCAACGACTTCTTCTGGTTCCTCGCCGACGTGGCCGAGCGCGATCCCGAGCTGCAGGTCATGTACGGGGTCGGCGGGGAGGCCGAGCTCGACGAGCAGATCCTCGACCACCTCGAGGGGTACGAGGGGGCGCGGCCGGTCCGGGTCGGCAACGCCGCGTACCGGCATCGCCAGCACGACGTGTGGGGCGCGGTGCTCGACTCGTTCTACATCCACACCAAGACCCGTGACCGTCTCGACGAGCGGATCTGGCCCATCCTGGCCCGTCTCGTCGAGGCGGTGATCGCCCACTGGCGGGAGCCCGACCGCGGCATCTGGGAGTACCGCAGCGAGCCGCGTCACTTCACGTGGTCGAAGATCATGTGCTGGGTGGCCGCCGACCGGGGCGCGCGGCTGGCCCGCATCCGGCAGGACTTCGAGCGGGCGACCCGGTGGCAGGCGGCGGCCGACGAGATCCACGCCGACGTGTGCGCCCACGGCGTCGACGAGCGGGGCGTGTTCGTGCAGCACTACGGGTCCGACGCCCTCGACGCGTCGCTGCTCCTCGTGCCGCTGTTCCGCTTCCTTCCGGGCGACGACCCGCGGGTGCGGGCGACGGTGCTGGCCATCGCCAATGAGCTGTCGGTGGACGGCCTCGTGCTGCGCTACCGGGCCAAGGAGACCGACGACGGTGTGAGCGGCGAGGAGGCGCCGTTCACCACGTGCTCGTTCTGGCTCGTGTCGGCGCTGGTCGAGATCGGTGAGGTCGAGTGGGCCCGTTCTCTGTTGGAGAAGCTGCTGGCCCTCGCCAGTCCCCTCGCCCTCTGGGCCGAGGAGATCGACCCGCGCCGCGGCCGCCACCTCGGCAACTTCCCCCAAGCCTTCACCCACCTGGCGTTGATCAACGCCGTCCTCCATCTCTCCCGGGCGGATCAGACGCCGGAGGCAGCAGCACGTTCGGGTTGAGGATGCCGTCCGGGTCGAGGGCGTGCTTGATCGCCCGGAAGGCGGCGATCTCGGCGGGGGAGCGGTTGAAGGCGAGCCACCGGCGCTTGGCCGACCCGATGCCGTGCTCCGCACTGACACTGCCGCCCATCTCGACGACGAGGTGGAGCACGGCCTCGTCGACCCGCTCGTCGTCGGGCGCCACCCCCGTGACGTTGACGTGCACGTTGCCTTCGGCGGCGTGGCCGAAGAGGAACGTCCTCGCCTCGGGGGCGACGGCCTCGACGGCTCGCCGCGCCTCGGTGGTGAAGGCCGCCACCCGGTCCGACGGCAGGGACACGTCCAGCTTGTGCGGAGGACCCAGCGTATTGATCGCCTCCGTTTGCGCCTCCCGGTAGCGCCAGAGGGCGGCGCGCCGGGCAGCGTCGACGGCGACGGCGGTGGCCGCGACGACGTCGAGCGAGGCCACGCCCGCGGCCAGGTCGTCGGCCGGGCTCACGCGGTCTGCCGCTTCGACGAGCAGGTACGCCGGGTGGCTGGTGTCGAACGGTCGGGGCAGGCCGTACAC
>JBOGIC010000682.1:0-3445 GCA_050744985.1 Acidimicrobiales bacterium | reverse complement strand
CCGGGTTCCAGAAGTTCACCTACAGAATGTGCCCGGCCCTTCCAGAAAACCCAACAGCCACAACGGTTCTGGTGGATGCAACCTCAGGAAGCGGCCTACCCGCCGGGGGGCCGAGGATCGAGGTTAGAAGGCAGGTGGGAGAGGGGCTCTGACCAGCGCAAACGGGTGAAGGTGCAGGTCAGCGGCCATTCTTGGAGACCGCTGTTACCCACTGTTGCCCCCTACTGCGCGCTGTGTCGTTGCGGATTTGTTGCGGATCTCGCGGGTCTTCGCTATCCGCGCTGTCGGTACGATGACTCGTCCCGGCGAGCGTCCGAAGGCGAGGAGGTGACGGGTGGACGCCAACTCCCAGCGTTGGCATCGCGTCACGCCGTCGACGTTCCCGTGGGAGGACGAGGCGATCGACTTCCTGCGCAGCCGGGTCGCCGACGCCGATCCGAACCGAGCGTGGTCGAACTTCGAGTTCGTCGCCGGCGGGCAGATCTCCGAGGTCGACGTATTCCTCGTGACCCGCAAGGGGGCGTTCCTCGTCGAGATCAAGTCCACGCCGGGCCGGGTCACTGGGGACCAGCAGCGTTGGACGTTCGTTCGGCCCGACGGTGGCCGCACGACCATGGAGAACCCGCTCCTGGGCGCCAACCGCAAGGCCAAGCGGCTCAAGTCTCTGCTCGAGCACAAGTGGCGGTCGGTCACTGCGCCCAACGCCTCACCGAGCCCCCCGTTCATCCAGCCGCTCGTCTTCCTGTCCGACCCGAACCTGCAGGTCGATCTCGCCCTCGATGCCCGCCAACACATCTGCGGCCGGGACGACTCGGCGACCATCGCCGGCGGGCGCCTCAGAGGCATCGTCGCGACCATGGCCACGATCGGCGAAGCGGAAGCGCGCAATCCGCGGTTCCACCAGCTCAACACGCCCACCGCGCTCGCCATCCAGAAGGCGCTCGGCGCCATCGGGATCAAGGAGTCGAGCCGCACCCGGCGCATAGGGTCGTGGCTGCTCCGCCTCGACACGGTCAGCGAACGTCCGGGCATCCAGGACTTCGTCGCCGACCACCAGAGCGCCGCGGGCGTCACCCGGCGGGTGCGGATCTACTCGCGCCAGCCGGGGATGTCCGACGATCAGGCCCAGGCGCTGCGCGCCGCGTCCGAGCGCGAGTTCCTCGCCGGAGAACGCCTGGACGACGCCCACATCGTGAGGGCGCAAGACCGCCTCGACACCGAGCTGGGCTCCGCCCTCGTGTTCCCGTACGACCCCTCGGCCCTGCGCCTCGACCACTGGCTGGCCGAGCACCCCGAGCTCGACGCCGGCGACCGGGTCGCCGTGCTGCGGCAGGTGGCCGAGACGCTTCAACTGGTTCACCGCCGGGGGCTCACGCACCGGGCGCTCTCGCCTGGCAGCGTGCTCGTCCGCCCGGGCCGGAGCCGCCAGCATGAGCCGACCTGGGTCGTCGTTGTGACCGACTTCTCGCTGGCCGGCCGAGGCCACGCCACGACGCGGTCGAGCGTCGGGTACACCGGCGGAGCCAGCAGCGGCGGCCGCCTCGGGCTGCCCACGCCGGCGCCCGGCGATGTCGAGCTGCTCGCCGACGACGCCGCCATCGTGTACCAGGCGCCGGAGCTGTTCACGGACGGGGAGCCCGACGGCGTCTCGCTCGACGTCTTCTCCTTCGGCGCACTTGCCTTTCACGTGTTGTCCGGCTCGCCTCCGGGCGACTCGGCGGAAGCCGTGCGGCAGGTACTGCAGAGCGCGGGCGGGCTCCAGCTCGCAACCGTCACGCCCGGCGTGGCCGAGAGCCTCGACACCCTGGTGTACGAAGCGACGCGCCCTGTGGTGTCGGAGCGGCTCCCGTCGTTCGACAAGCTCCTGGAATGGCTCGACCTCGCCGAGGAGGAGCTCACGGCGCCCGGCCTCATCGCCGTCGAGGCCGAAGCACGCGTCGAGATCGATCCCCTCGACGCCAGGGCCGGCGACCAATTGGGCGACGGGTCGATCGTGCTCCGAAGACTCGGTCGCGGCTCGACTGCCTTGGCCTTGCTCGTCGATCGAGGCGAGGAGGCCGAGCCCCGTGAGGTGGTCTACAAGGTGGCGCTCGGGCTCGACGCCGAGGCCCGGCTGCGCGACGAGGGGCGCATCCTCGGCGAGCTGAGCAAGCCCGGACACGCGGCCGTCGTGAGGTTGTTCGGCGAGACGACCCTGGCGGGCCGGGCAGTGCTCGTCGAGGCGCTGGCCGGGGCACAGTCCCTCGCCGACGAGCTGCGCCGCAACGGCACCCCGGGCGTTGAGTTCCTGCAGCGGTGGGGCGCCGACCTGCTCGACGCCCTGCGGTACCTCGAGAAGAAGGGCCGCGCCCACCGGGACATCAAGCCTCACAACCTGGGGGTCACGGAGGTCGGCTCCAACCGGGAGCAGCACCTCGTGCTGTTCGACTTCTCGCTGGCCGGCGCCCGACCGGACGACCTGCGCGCCGGCACGCCCCCCTACCTCGACCCATTCCTGGCCACGCGGAAGGAGAAGTCGTGGGACCTGGCGGCCGAGCGCTATGCCGCCGCCGTGACCCTCTACGAGATGGCGACCGGGGAAACGCCGAAGTGGGGCGACGGGCGGAGCGACCCGTTGTTCACCGCGGCCGAGGTCACCCTCGACACCGTCTTGTTCGACCCCGCCGTCCGGGAACCGCTGCGGACCTTCTTCGCCACCGCGCTGCGGCGGAAGCCGGACGATCGGTTCGGCAACGCCGAGGCGATGGCCGAGGCCTGGTGGCGCGTCTTCGAGGCCGTCGACTACGCGCCCACGGCTCCCGTGGACGAGGGTGAGGGGGCCGGCGCCGCCGGGGCGGGCGTGGCGGGCCGGCGCGACTCGTTGCCCGCCGGCCTCGCCCTCGACGACCCGGTGTCGTCGCTGGGTGCGTCTGGTCGGGTGGTGTCGGCCCTGGCCCGCCTCGACGTGGCCACGGTCCGCCAGCTCGCGACGGCTGCACCGGTGGCCATCAACCGGGCCCGCCGGATCAGCCCGAAGGTCCGGCGCCGCATCATCCAGCTGCGGGCCGAGGTCCTGATGCGTTTCGCGGGCGACCTCCAAGCGCCGGCGCCCCCGGCAACCAGTGTGGTCCTCGAACTACCGGCGCCCCGCATCGACCTCGACGCCCTCGTGCCCGAGCTCCTGCCGGTGGCAGCGGAGCGGGGACCGGCGGGCAGCGCTCCGGCCGCGGTACGTCTGCTGCTCGGGCTCGACGCCCCCCCGGCGGGGTCGGACTGGGCGTCGCTCGCCACCGTCGCCGAGGCGTTGGGTGTGACCCGCCAGCGCATCAGCCAGGTCGTGGCCGCGGCACGCGCCCGGTGGGCAGCGCTGCCCGCCCTTGCCTCCGTCCGCGACGAGGTGGTCGATCTCGTGGCCGCGCTCGGGGGCGTGGCGGCGGTCGCCGAGCTCGACCAGCCGCTCATCGAC
>JBOGIC010000681.1:0-2310 GCA_050744985.1 Acidimicrobiales bacterium | reverse complement strand
TCGGCCCCCTCCGCCCGACCCGCGCCCTGGGCGACCACCGCACACCCGTCGCCGGCCTGTACGTCTCCGGCGCCGGCACCAACCCGACCGGCGGCATCGCCGGCACCCCCGGGCGGATGGCGGCGCGCGCGGTACTGGCCGACTCCAGGATTTGATCCGCGCCATTGGGGGCCACAGACCCCTGTTGCGCGGAGTAAACGCCGGGGTGGGGGCATCATGGGGTCCATGGCCCGCGGGTGCCCCGCCTGCCGCAAGGAGTGGCCCGCCGAGCGGGAGGTGTGTGGCGACTGCCTGGCCGCGCTCGTCGACGACCTCGACGCCACCGTCACGTGCCGGCACTGCGGCCAAGCCTGGCCGTCGCGGATGCAGTCGTGCCCCGACTGCCTGGCCGAGCTGGCCCCCGACCCCGAACGCGTCGTCGAGGCGATGCAAGACATGGCGGCGCGGGGGATGCACCTGCCCCGCCCCGCCGGAACGCCGCCGTTCGCCGACGGCGTCGGCTGCACCCTGCGGCGCGCCAACCCCCGGTCGTCGCTGATGTTCGTCGGCCCCACCGGGTTCGTCGAGGCCTACGTCAACGGCCGGGACCACTCCGCCGCGCCGCCGCTCGACGGCAACGACATCGACGGCACCCGGCTGTTCCGGCTCGACGTGTACGCCGCCCACGAGGATGCGGTCGTCGCCACGGACCCCGGCGGCACGCCGCTGGCCACGTTCCTGCGCACCGGCGGCCTGCTCTCGCACAAGCTCGAGGTGCGGGACGAGACCAGCGCGCCCGTCGGCCGGCTGAAGCGCTCGGGGACCGGATGGTCGCTGTTCGAGACGGGGGGCGAGGAGCTGGCCCATCTCGCCGTCGGCGACACCCAGTGGGAGCGCTACGTCGACGACGAGTGGTCGCTGCGGCTGCTGGCGGGCACGCCCCTGCCGCTCAAGCCGCTCGGCGCCGTCGCCATGGTCCTGGCGGCCAAGGTGCTGCTCGGACGGCGCCGCCCGGAGCCGGTCGAACGGCCGACCGTGGAGGACGACTACGGCGACCAGATGGGCGACGTCGGCGTCAGAGTCAGCTGGCTGTCCGGCGGCTTCTAGCTACCTCGAAAAATTGTTACTTGATTCTATGTAACATTTCTCGCTAGGATGAGCCCCGATGGTGGGCGACCGGATGACCGTGGACGAACTGGCCCGCCGGTCCGGCACGACCACCCGCAACATCCGGAACTACCAGACCCAGGGCCTGCTCCCCCCGCCGGCCCTGGTCGGTAGGACCGGGTACTACGACGACGGCCACCTCGGCCGGCTCCGCCTCATCGCCCAACTCCAGGAGCAGGGGTTCTCCCTGGCCGGCATCGCCGAGATGCTCCGGGCGTGGGAGCAGGGGCGCAGCCTGGCCGAGCTGCTCGGGTTCGAAGACGCCCTCACTGCCCCCTGGAGCGACGAGGAGCCGGAGTTCATGTCCCTCCAGGAGCTGGCCGAGATGTTCCCGCAGGCGGCCGAGGACCCTGCTCTGGCCATCCGGGCCATCGACCTCGACCTGATCCGCCCCCACGACGACGGGTTCCTGATCCCGAGCCCCAGCCTGCTGCGCGCCGGCGCCGAGCTGGCCGCCGTGGGCGTCCCCCTCGCCGCCACCCAGGACGCGCTGGCGGCCCTCCGCGACGACATGGCCCGCATCGGGGCCCGGTTCGTCGCCATGTTCGAGCGCTACGTCTGGAAGCCGTACGTGGAAGCGGGCATGCCCGACGAGCGCCTCCCCCAGGTCACCGATGCCCTGCGTCGCATGCGCCCCCTCGCCGCCATCTCCGTGCAGGCCACCTTGGCCGCCGCCATGCAACGGGCGACCGCCGCCTCGACGGCCGCTTCCGCCGTCGGTGCCGCCGCCGAACGGTCTTCAGAAAACCTCAGAGAGGTGAGCTAGTTGCTGTCACTCGTCGACTACACGCCGACCTACTCCGAGTGGTTCTACGTCTTCGCCCCGTTCCAGATCTACCTGATGATCGTGGGCGCGTTGGTCATCTTCGGCGAGCACGGGGACGAGCGGAACTTCGTGAAGCAGTTCTTCCGGCGGATCTCCTACAGCCTCGAGACGTGTACGGGGTACCCCGGCTGGGCCATGGCGGGCGCGATGACGGGCCTGCTCATGCTCGGGACGGCCGCCATCGGCGTGTACTGGGACGTCGCCTTCCACATCGACGTCGGACGTGACCAGCAGCTGTTCACCCCCTCCCACACGATGATCGTCGCCGGGTTGGGCGGGCTGATCTTCGCCGCCGCCATCGCCATCCTGTTCGCCTCGCTGGACGAGGCCGAGGTCGG
>JBOGIC010000680.1:0-2476 GCA_050744985.1 Acidimicrobiales bacterium | reverse complement strand
CACCTGCGGCCAGTAGTCCTCGGAGGGCGGCTCGCCGCCCCAGGTGCGCCCGAAGACGTCGTTCATCAACAGCATCGCCATGTCGCAGCGGACGCCGTCGCACTGGCCGGTGATGTCGACGAGCGTCTCGGTCGCGGCCCGTCGCAGGCCGGGCGAGAAGGCGTCGAGCTGCACGACATCCGGCCACGGCGGGAAGTACGGGTCGCGGCCCCGGGCGAGGACGTGGTCGCCGACGCGCAGGTACGCGTCGGGGTGATCGGCCAGATCCCCGGCGGTTCCGGTTACGAAGACGTCGGGGTGCTCGGCCGTCCACGGATGGTCGGGCGCCACGTGGTTCGGCACGAAGTCGAGCACGAGGGCGCAATTGCGCCGGGCCAGCTCCTCGCGCGCCCGGGCCAGGGCCGCGCGCCCACCCAGGGCCGCATCGACTTCGTACCGGCGGACGCAGTAGGGCGAGCCGGCCACGTCCTCGGGCGCGAAGTCGGGCAGGGCCTGGTGGTGGGCGGCGTCGAGGTTGGGATCCGACCGGCCGATCTCGACCCCCGCCGGGCTGCGCTCCCAGACCCCCATGAGCCACACGGCGTCGACGCCAGGCCGGCAGACCTCGTCCCACGCCTCGGCCGGCATCGAGCCCAGGTCGAGCGTCGCGGCGATGCGGTGCGACCAGTCGTGCACCCAGACCCAGGCGTTGACCTCGTGGATCGCCGGCCGGTCCGGCCAGCTCACGGTCTTCGGCCGACGGCGCAGAAGAGCGGGACGAACAGGGTGGGCGGGTCGGGCGACGCGTCGAGCGCGGCGAACGCCGCTTCCCACCGATCGAGGTCGGCCTGGTCGACGATGCCTTCGTCGACCATGGCGGCGCGGGCGGCCCATGCGGGCGGCCGCTGGCCCGGCTGGGTCTGAACGATGTCGTATCGGCCTCGGAACTCCACGACCTCCAGTCCCGCACCCCGCAGCAAATCGGCCAGCCGGAGGCCGACCGACAGGTCGTTGCCACGAGCCTCGTGGAACCGCTCGTATCGCTCTCCGACTTCTCTCAGGAGCGGCGCGGCCGGCCACATCCGGAAGCCGCCGAAGTCGATGTCAGTGAGGTACACGCATCCGCCGGGCCGCACGAGCGAGGCGAGGTGCTCGACGATGGCCTGCTCCTTGCCGCCGTTGTGGGCAAGCACGTGACGGAGCATGACGGCGTCGAAGTGACCGGGTTCGAGGCCTGTGGCGTCGGCGTCGCCCACCCGGCAGATGATGGTACCGCCGACCGCTCGGGCCGCGGCCAGCGCCTCGGCGTCGCGGTCGACCGCCCAGACCTCGCCGGTGGGACCGACGACCTCTGCGATCGCCGCCGTGATCGCGCCCGGCCCGCACCCCACATCCGCCACCGTCGCCCCGGCGCGTATCCCGGCCGCCTCCCACACGTCGGCCTCGGCGGCACGCGCCTTCGCTGCCATCATCCGGTACCGGGCGAGCTCGGTCGCGCTCAGCTTGAGGGCATACTCGCTCACGGGCATCCCGGGCCGGTCGGCCGGTCGGGGACGTTGGGGTCGTCGATCTCCACGTGCACGTGGGGCCACGCCGGGTCGGCGGTGAACTTGTCGACCTGGGACGGGAACGGCAGCCTCGTCGCCCGCGGCGCCACGACCGTCTGCGCCGCCTGTACCCGCATGCCCGGGCGGACCTGCACGCCGTCGATGTGCAGCATCTTGACCTCCCACCCGGGATGGTCGTCGGGCTCGATCACGAGGAAGTCGTCGGAGTACTCGCAGTACAGGACATAGGTGCCCGAGTAGAGCACGGTTCCCGTGACCGGCGCACGGATCTCCGCGTCGGGATCGACGACGACGTCGGCGGCCGTGCGGACGCCCGTATCGCGCTCACGGTCCTCGAGGACGGCCGTCGGCGCCGACGACGCGAGGGTCGTCAGCTCCTGCGCGCCGTCCAGCGTCGACTGGTGGAACCCGATCAGCTCCACCCGCGACGCCGGGTGCCGCAGCACGACGCCGCCGGCGGTGGCGAACGGCGACCACGCCTGCTGGTGCACCCGGCGGCCGGCGCCGGCCGCGACCGCGGCGGGCGTGGCGGCGGTGGCTGGTTCGGCGGCTCGGGTGGTGGTGGTCGTCGCCGTGGCGATTGTCGCGGTCGTGGTGACAGCAACCGTCGTGGTGGTCGTCGCAACCGACGTCGTAGCCCCGGCGACTAGGGCAGCCTCGCCCGCCGCGCCGGCGCAGGCGGTCGCGACGAGCATGACCAGCGCGAGCCCGGTTCCGAGCCTCCATCGCATCGGTTCCGACCGTATCCCGCGTGTGGAACGTCGTGGCGGCGGTGCGCGCGAGTCGGCAAACTGTCTACCAGGATGAGAGGTAGTTGGATACCGGGGCGCGGCTGAGCGATTTGGCTGAATGACGGGCGAGCGACTGCCGATTTGCGTGCGGTTCAGGTTGAGCGGAGGGTGAGCCCGGCGACGATGCCAGGCGTGGGT
>JBOGIC010000679.1:0-1861 GCA_050744985.1 Acidimicrobiales bacterium | reverse complement strand
TAGACGATCGGCTCGATCGTCACGCCGTCGCCCTCCAGGTGGTCGGCGACCGAGCGCGCCGAGTTCAGGGAGATCCCCCGCTCCTCCGACGGCCCGCCGAGGAGCAGCGCCACCTTCAGCGACCCGGACATGCTCGCACCTGTCTAGTGCTACCCGAGCGCCCGCAGGGTGGCCGCCAGCCCGTCCAGCCCCACGACGCGGCTGCCCTTGACGAGCACGGCGTCGCCGTCACCCAGGCCCGCGAGCCGGTCGACGACCTCATCGGGCGTGAGGCAGTCGACGCCGTACTGCGGGGCGTCGACGGCGATGACCTCGATGCCGAGCCGGGCCGCCACGTTCGCCATGCGCTCGTGCTCGGGCGCCTCCATCGCGCCCAGTTCGGCCATGAACCCCAGGACCGCCACCCGGCGGCGGGCGGGCAGGTCGGCCAGCGACCGCAGCGCCGCCTCGACCGACGCCGGGTTGGCGTTGTAGCTGTCGTCCAGCACCCGCACACCCCGCTCGTTCACCGACAGGCTCATCCGCTGCGGCGACATCTCGGCGCGTTCGAGGGCCTCCGCGATCCCGGGCAGCTGGACGTGGCAGGCGAGGGCGACGGCGACGGCGGCCGCCGCGTTCTGCACCTGGTGCGCGCCCCGCGCGCTCAGGCGCACGACGATCGTGCCGCCCGGCGTCGTGAAGCGCGCCCGCGGCCGCAGCTCCTCGTCGAGGTCGAGGACCTCGGCGCGCACGTCGCCGTCGCCGGAGGTCCCGAACCACACCACTGTGCCGCGGGCGACCTCGGCCATGGCGGCGACGCGCTGGTCGTCGGCATTGAGGACGGCCGTCCCCTGCGGCGGCAGCGCCTCCACCAGCTCCCGCTTGGCTCGGGCCACCTCGTCGATATCGCCGAAGGACTCCGTGTGCACCGGCGCCACCCGCGTCACGACGCCGATCGAGGGCCGCGCCACCCGGCACAGGGCGGCGATGTCCCCACGGGCGCGGGCCCCCAGTTCCACCACGACGGCGCCGGCGTCCTCGGGCGCCCCGAGCAGGGTCAGCGGCACGCCGATCTCGTTGTTGTAAGAGCGGGTGCTGGCGTGGGTCGTGTACATCGGGGCGAGCACGGCGCGGATCATGTCCTTCGTCGTGGTCTTGCCGACCGACCCCGTGACCCCGATGGCGACGGCGTCGGCGGCGCGGTCCCGGGCGTGCGACGCGAGCGCGGTCATGGCCGCCCACGTGTCGTCCACCGTCACCGCGATCCCCCGCCGCGGGGGCTCCTCGGTCAGGTATGCGGCGGCCCCGGCGCCGATCGCCGCGTCGATGAAGGCGTGGCCGTCGCGCTCGGCCCGCAGGGGGATGAACAGCTCCCCGCCGGTGATCAGTCGCGAGTCCACGGCCGCGCCGGAGACGAGCACGTCCGGGCCGTGGAGCACTCCCCCGGTGACCTCGGCGACCTCGCGGGTCGAGAACCTCACGTCTTCCCCAGCGCGAGGGCGCGGATGCCAAGGCCCATGATGAACAGGCCTCCGAACCCGTACAGCAGGAACAGCCGGTGGAGCATCTGCTGGCGGTAGGAGTAGATGATGCCCACGGCGATGATGCCGAGGAAGCCGTAGAACGTGTGGAGCTTCGGGGTGGGGTAGTCCTGCCCGGCGATCATCCCGACACCCAGCCCGGCCTGCACGAACACCGCCACCTCCGCGAACGCCGTGAACCACCACAGGGCGCGGGTGCGCAGCGGCGCCCATCTCCACGCACCGAGCGCCCACAGGCCCGCCACCCCGTTGCCGACGATCACCACCCATGCCCACGCCTCGTGGAAGGCGAGCAGCGATGCGGCGTGGATCAACCAAGGCCCTCGAAGAGGTCGTTCTCC
>JBOGIC010000678.1:0-2601 GCA_050744985.1 Acidimicrobiales bacterium | reverse complement strand
GCCCCGGGGAGCGCTTCACCGTGCTGGTCCACGCCACCGAGGCGGGCACGTGGGCGTGGCACTGCCACATCCTGAGCCACGCCGAGCGGGCCGACGGCATGTTCGGCATGGTCACCGCCCTGATCGTCTCCGCGGCGGAAACGGGGGTTCGCCGGTAGGGTCGACGGTCATGGCCACCCTCGCACCCACGCTCGCGGCACGCACCGAGGACGCCACGAAGGTCTACGGGAGGGGGCAGACCGAGGTCCGTGCCCTCGCCGGGGTGACCGTGGGGTTCGAAGCCCAACGGTTCACCGCCATCATGGGGCCGTCCGGGTCGGGCAAGTCCACGCTGCTGCACTGCATCGCCGGGCTCGACTCGCTCACCTCGGGCCGGGCCTACATCGCCGACGCCGACCTGAGCAGGTTGGACGACCGCCAGCTCACCGTGCTGCGGCGGGACAACGTCGGCTTCATCTTCCAGGCCTACAACCTCGTGCCGACGCTCAACGCCATGGAGAACATCACGCTGCCCATGATGCTGGCGGGGCGGAAGCCCGATCCGGCGTGGATCGACCGGGTCGTGTCGACGCTCGGGATCGGCGACCGCCTCAAGCACCGGCCGAGCGAGCTGTCCGGCGGCCAGCAGCAGCGCGTCGCGGTCGCCCGCGCCCTGGGGAACCGGCCGAAGATCATCTTCGGCGACGAGCCGACCGGGAACCTCGACTCGCGGGCGAGCGCCGAGGTGCTCGGCTTCATGCGCAACGCCGTCGACCAGATGGAGCAGACGATCGTCATGGTCACCCACGACCCGCTCTCGGCCAGCCACGCCGACCGGATCGTGTTCCTGGCCGACGGGCAGATCGTGGACGAGATGCTCCGGCCGACCGCCGACGAGGTGCTCGAGCGCTTGAAGCGGTTCGGGGACTGACGCGTGTTCCGCACCGCGCTCAAAGGCATCCTGGCCCGCAAGCGCCGGCTCGTCACGACCGCGCTGGCCGTCGCCCTCGGCGTCGCCTTCATGACCGGGACGCTCGTGCTGACGGCCACGATCGGCCGCACGTTCGACAACCTCTTCGCCGACGTGTACAAGAACATCGACGCTGTGGTGCGGGCGCAGAAGGCCTTCGACGCCCCCTTCGGCGAAGGCGCGCAGCGGGGGATGGTCGACGCGTCGCTGGTCGACACCGTGCGAGCGGTCGACGGTGTGAAGGTGGCGGAGGGCACCGTCATGGGGTTCGCCCGTCTCGTCGCCAAGGACGGCGAGCCGATCGGCAATCCGGCCATGGGTGCGCCCGCGCTCGGTGGCAACTGGACCGATACGAAGGAGCTCAACCCGTTCAACCTGGTCGAAGGCCAACCGCCCCGGGCGGACAATGAGGTGGTCATCGACAAGAAAAGCGCGACCGACGGCAAGCTCGCCGTCGGTGACACCACGATCGCGCTCGTGCAGGGACCACCCCAGCAGGTGCGGATTTCGGGCATCGCCAAGTTCGGCTCGGTCGACAGCCCGGGCGGCGCCAGCACCGTCCTGTTCCCCACGCCGGTGGCGCAGCGCCTGATCGGCGAGCCCGGAAAGTTCTCGAGCGTCGACTCGGTCGCCGACGAGGGCCTCTCCCAGACCGAGCTCGTCGCCCGGATCCAGCGGGTGATCCCGACCGGCACCGAGGTGCTGACCGGCGAGGAGATCACCGAGGAGTCGCAGAGCGAGATCCGCCAGGGCCTGTCGTTCTTCAGCACGTTCCTGCTCGTGTTCGCCGTCGTGGCCCTGCTCGTGGGCGGGTTCTTCATCTACAACACGTTCTCGATCACGGTGGCCCAGCGCACCCGCGAAAACGGTCTCCTCCGCGCCCTCGGTGCGAGCCGGCGCCAGGTGCTGGCGTCGGTGATCCTCGAGGCCCTGGTGATCGGCATCGTGGCCGCCCTCGTCGGGATGGTGGCGGGACTGTTCGTGGCGTCCGGCCTCAAGGCCATGCTCTCGGGCCTCGGCTTCGACCTGCCGGCGGGGGGAGTCGTGTTCACCCCGGGGACCGCGCTGACGGCGATCGTCGTCGGCGTCCTCGTGACGGTCGTGGCGTCGCTGTCGCCAGCGCGCCAGGCGGCGAAGGTGCCGCCCATCGCAGCCATGCGCGATGCGACGAGGTCGTCGAGCAAGTACGGCTCGAAGACGCGCGTCGTCAGCGGGCTCGGGCTCCTCGGCCTTGGCATCGGCCTGCTCTTCCTGGGGCTGTTCGGCAGCATCGACAACGCGTTGCCGGTCGTCGGCCTGGGCGCGGTGTGTGTGTTCTTCGCCGTCGCCGTCCTCGGTCGCACCGGCGCCCTGCCGCTCAGCCGGTTCCTCGGCGCGCCGCTCCCGAAGCTGAAGGGTGCGACGGGCACGCTGGCCCGCGAGAACGCCATGCGCAACCCGCGGCGCACCGCCGCCAGCGCGTCGGCGCTCATGATCGGCGTCGGCCTGGTCGGGTTCATCACGATCCTGGCGGCGTCGACCAAGGAGTCGATCAACGCCGCCATCGACCGGGCGTTCACCGGCGACTTCGTCATCGACTCCGGCTCGGGCTTCGTGGGCGGTCTCGACCCCTCACTGGCCGCCCAGCTCAACACCCTCCCCGAGGTCGACGC
>JBOGIC010000677.1:0-3544 GCA_050744985.1 Acidimicrobiales bacterium | reverse complement strand
CCCCTGGTGGCATTCCTCCGCCGGCGGCGGGATGACGTGGTGGCCTCACCGGGCCCCGCCGGGCCCATGACGCGGGACGCCCTCGCGCAGCGCCTCGGTGCGCGCGGCGACCGGCTCCTCCCGGCCGTGCGCTACGCCACGCGCCGCCAGCCCGACGCCGCTATCGACATCGGCCAGAGCAAGGTCGGCGGCGCCCCCGACCTGCCGCAGGGCACGTCGTGGCCGCTCTGGACCACGCCCGGCGGCGAACGGCTGCCCTTGCAGTTCTTCGCCCAGCTCGACTTGGCCGAGGCGGCCGCCGCCGCACCCGGGCCTCTCGGGCTGCCCGAGACCGGCCTCCTGTCGTTCTTCGCCGACTTCGACCCGGAGGGCAAGCCCCGGTCCGACGCGGTGACCGCGACGATTCGATACTCGCCCGCCGACTCGCTGTTCGTGCGGTGCGCCCTGCGGCTCATGCCTCTGCAGACCGCCCACCTCGCCGCGATCGGCGCGTGGAGCTGGCCCGTCCCGCCCGACGGGGACGGGCTCGACCCCCTGGCCCTGGAGTACGACCTCGACCTGTCCGCCCAAGTGCCCGAGCGCTACGAGTTGACCGGGCATCACCAGCTCTTCGGGCACAACCGGTTCGGCGCGTCCAGCGACGATGCGGTGCCCGTCCTGCAGCTCGACTGCGACGGGGCGCGCGAGTTCTGCTGGGAGCACGCCGGGGCCGGTGGGGCCCTCGTGTGGAGCCTGCCCCGCACCGACATCGCCGCCCGGGAGTGGGCCGCCGGAAGGTTCAGCCTGGCCTGAGGCGGGCCGTGACCGGAGGCGTTTAGTTCGCGCGAACGGTCCCTCAGAGGGCCAAAGTCGCGGAGTAAAGCCGAAGGGGTGCGAGGATCGTGGGCGTGGCCCCCACCGTCCACCATCACACCTACGACGCCGTGATCGTCGGCGCGGGCGGCGCCGGTCTGCGGGCGGCGATCGAGTGCGCCACCGCCCCGAAGGTGCGCACGGCCGTACTCTCCAAGCTGTTCCCGACGCGCTCCCACACCGGCGCGGCCCAGGGCGGGATGTGTGCCGCGCTGGCCAACGTCGAGGAGGACTCGTGGGAGTGGCACGCCTTCGACACCGTGAAGGGCGGCGACTACCTCGTCGACCAGCCGGCGGCCGAGATCATGTGCCGGGAGGCCATCGACGCGGTCATCGAGCTGGAGTGGTTCGGCCTGCCCTTCAACCGCACGCCCGACGGGCGCATCGACCAGCGCCGGTTCGGGGGGCATACCCGCAACCACGGTGAGGCGCCGGTCAAGCGAGCGTGCTTCGCCGCCGACCGCACCGGCCACATGATCCTCCAGACGCTGTACCAGCAGTGCCTGCAGCGCGGCGTCGACTTCTACGACGAGTACCAGGTGCTCGACATCGCCTTCGGCGACGCCGGGCGCGTGGCAGGCCTCGTCGCGTACGAGCTGGCAACCGGGGACGTCCACGTGTTCTCGACCAAGGCCGCCCTCTTCGCCACCGGCGGGTTCGGGCGGATGTTCAAGGTCTCGTCGAACGCCCACACCCTCACCGGCGACGGGCCGGCGCTGCTCCTGCGCCGGGGCCTGCCGCTCGAGGACATGGAGTTCTTCCAGTTCCACCCGACGGGCATCTACAAGCTCGGCATCCTGCTGTCGGAGGCGGCGCGGGGCGAGGGCGGGATCCTCCGCAACACCCACGGGCACCGCTTCATGGAGACCTACGCGCCGACCGTGAAGGACCTGGCGCCGCGCGACATGGTCAGCCGCGCCATGCTCACCGAGATCCGCCAGGGCCGGGGCCACGGGCCGGACAAGGACTTCCTCCACCTCGACCTCACCCACCTGCCGCCGGAGCAGATCGACGAGAAGCTCCCCGACATCACCGACTTCGTGCGCACCTACCTCGGCATCGAGCCCAAGACCGACCTGATCCCGGTACAGCCGACGGCGCATTACGCCATGGGAGGCATCCCGACCAATGTGGAGGCCGAGGTCGTGATTGACGCCACCGGCACGAAGGTCCCCGGCCTCTTCGCCGCCGGCGAGTGCGCGTGCGTGTCGGTCCACGGCGCCAACCGGCTGGGCACGAACTCCCTCCTCGACATCGTCGTGTTCGGCCGGCGGGGGGGCGCCAACATGGCCGTGTACGCCGCCGGCGTCGACCATCCGTCCCTTCCCGACGGGATCGAGGCGGACACGATCGCCGCCATCGAACGGCTCAAGTCGGCAACGGGCCGGGAGAAGGTGGCGGACATCCGCGACGACCTGCAGGTCGAGATGACCGACAAGGCATCGGTCTTCCGCACCGACGAGAGCCTGGCGGCCGCCCGGGAGACCGTCAACGCGCTCCGCGGCCGCTATGCCCACGTCGCCATCGACGACAAGGGCAACTGCTTCAACTACGACCTGACCGAGGCGCTCGAGCTCGGCTTCCTGCTCGACCTGGCGGAGACCCTCGTCGTGGCGGCTCAGGCCCGCACCGAGAGCCGGGGCGCCCACTTCCGTGACGACCATCCGACACGCGACGACGCGGTGTGGATGCGCCACTCGCTCGCGCGCCGCCTACCCGGCGGTGAGCTCACCCTCGACTACAAGCCGGTCGTGGGCGGCCGGTACCTGCCCACCGAGAGGAAGTACTGAAATGTGCCCCAACATGATCGCCGATGGCTGACGTCGAACTCCGCATCAAGCGCTTCGACCCCGAGCGGGACGACGCCCCCCACTGGGAGACCTACCACGTGGTGGTGGACGAGGGTGACCGCGTGCTCGACGCCCTCCACGAGGTGCGCTGGCATCACGACGGCACCCTCGCCTTCCGGCGCTCGTGCGCCCACGGCGTGTGCGGGTCCGACGCCATGATCATCAACGGTGAGAACCGCCTGGCGTGCGTGCTGCTCGTCCGGGACGTCGGCCACCAGGTCACCGTCGAGCCCATCCGGGGCCTGCCCGTGCTCAAGGACCTGGTCGTCGACATGAATCCGTTCTTCGAGCAATACCGCTCGGTGAAGCCGTGGCTGGTCCCCGGCCCCAAGCCCGAGGACGGCCGCGAGCGGCGCCAGAGCCCCGAGGACCGCGCCCGGTTCGACGACACGACCAAATGCATCCTGTGCGCCGCCTGCACGACCTCGTGCCCGGTCTTCTGGGCCAACGACTCCTTCGTCGGCCCGGCCTCGATCGTGCAGGCCCACCGCTTCGTGTTCGACTCCCGCGACACCACCGCCGGCGAGCGCCTGCACGACCTCGACAGCCGGCCTCGCGCCTGGTCGTGCCGCACGGCGTTCAACTGCACGGACGCCTGCCCCCGGGGCATCAAGGTCACCCAGGCCATCGAAGAGGTCAAACGGGGGATCATCCGCGGCTCCGTGCCCGAACGGCATGCCGGCTCCGTGCCCGAACGGCATGACGGCTCTGACAGCGGCGGTTGAAGAAGGGAACGTCACCCACCGTGGCGAACTGAACGGGCAACGTAGGGGGCGTCACGAGGGGGGCTGGGGTCGGTGCTCATCATCGTCGACCGGGACCGCAACCGCGATCCCGACACC
>JBOGIC010000676.1:0-1570 GCA_050744985.1 Acidimicrobiales bacterium | reverse complement strand
CCCACACCGTTGCAGCGCAAGGCCTTCGATCTCTTGGGCGTCTCGCACCTCGCCGGCTTCGCGTAGTCACGTAACGCTCGCCTGCCTACGGCATTCGTGCTGGTCACGACTCCAAGGCCGAGCTCGGGGGGGGGAAGTTCGGCCTAACGCTCTCAGTTGCTACACCCGATGAACGGGAACTCCCAACGTTCGACCGTCAGCTGCGCGCGCTCGGACGAGACGGTCAGCAGACACTCCATTCGCTCACCGCTGGAGTCGTCGGGGCGGGCGGCACCGGGTCGCCGGTCTTCGAACAGCTTGTCCGACTCGGCGTCGGCTCGATCGTGGTGATCGACGATGACGTCGTAACCGCTCCGACAGTGGCGCGCGGCTACGGAAGCGGGATCTCGGACATCGGACGACCGAAGGTTGAGGTGCTGCAAGACCTCGCCGGGCGGGTCGGGTTGGGGACCGAGGTCCACGCCGTCGTCGGAAACATCAGGAACCGAACCTCGGTCGCGGCGCTTCGGCATTGCGACGTCGTCTTCGGCTGCGCCGACGGGCACGCGGCGCGCCTCGTGCTGAATCGGTGGGCTTACTGGCACCTGGCGCCCGTGATCGATGTAGCAGTCCTCGTATCAAGCGTCAACAATCGAGTCCTCGGCGTTGACGGCCGGCTCACATGGCTGTCACCCGGAACGGCGTGCCTCCTCTGCCGGGAGCGCATCGATCCGAGCATGGCCTACGCCGAACAGCTCGATCCGGAGGAGCGACGTGCGCTTGCCATGCAGGGCTACGCCCCCGAACTTGAGGAACCCCAGCCCGCAGTCGTCACATTCACAACCGTGATGGCGGGGATGGCCGTCACCGAGTTGCTGAACCGACTGTTTGGGCTCGCCGACACGAGAGCGACGGAGTACCTCGTGAGGCTCCACGATCGCTCGATCAGCATGAACCGCCGACCCTCCCGCCCTCACTGCTTCTGCAGCTCGCCGGCGACGTATGGGCGGGGACTCGACAATCCGTACCTGGACTTGATGTGGGCCGGCGAACCGCAACGTTGATCGACGCTTGGCGCCGGGCGGGTGTGTCGCGGCCGATGTACCGGCGCGTCATGGCTGTGTCGGGCCACAGTGACGTCCCAAGCCAGCTGCCAAGGCGCAAGATCGTGCTCGTCGGATCGCCGCCGAAGTGGGCGGTCATGGCCTGCCCGTGCGGTCATGGCCATAGGATCGACCTCAACCTCGCCCACGGCGACCGCGCTCGGTGGAGCGTGGAGAGCCACAAGCGGCCCTGGATCTCGCCGTCGGTTGATATCAAGAATCCGGCGCGTCGCTGCCACTTCTGGCTGCGTGACGGGCAGATCCATTGGGTGACGAAACCACGTCGGGAGGTTCATTCGACTTGAGCCCAATCACGCTGAGCCCGACGTCGACCGTCGGACCATCACGTCGCCCGGAGGGGGCGACGACGAAATGCGGCGGGTGCGGCGCTCCAGCAGTGACGGCCTCGGGCCCGGTGACCAGGCTGTTTGTCGATGATCACGCTCATGACATCTCGCTGAAGTGCCTGGAGCCGTGCCGATCCCCCC
>JBOGIC010000675.1:0-1572 GCA_050744985.1 Acidimicrobiales bacterium | reverse complement strand
CTCGCTGTCTTCGTCGTCGGACAGCTCGACCTCGAGCTCCTTGGCCGACTGGATCAGCCCGATACGGACGTTCACGTTGTCTCCTCGGCTTCCTGCGAGTCCTGGTCACCCAGCGTAGGTGGCTCTTGTGGTGGTGGCGGGTCTGCCGGTGTTTCGTCCCACCGGCCCCACTTCGGTGTTCGCCGGCGCACCAGCAGGACATAGAGGCACACGGCCATCGTGGCGATCGCGACCCACTGGCTGCCGGTGAGGCCGAAGCGGCGGAGGTCCTCCCGGAGGAAGTCCTCGATGAGGCGGGCGATCCCGTACCCGGTGCCGAAGACGAGGATCAGGAAGCCGTCGAAGTGCTTGCGGCGCTCGAACAGGAGCAGCACGGCCAGGATCACCGCCGCGAACATCATGTCGTACAGCGCGGTCTGGTGGACGATGGCGCCGGGCGTGCGGACGGCGATGTCGGTCGGCGCGCACGGTGAGCCCGTCTCGATCCCGAGGGGCGGGCAGCGGTAGCCGAGGAAGAACGACGTGGTCTTGCCGAGGTGGTCGGCGATGACGAGGTCGCCGATGCGACCCACCATGACCCCCAGGGCCATCCCGGGGGCGGCCGAGTCCATCACCTTCCAGAACGACAGGTGTGACGACCGGATCTTGGGCAAGGCGAGGAGGATGGCGCCGATGAACCCGCCGATGAGGGAGATCCCGCCCTTCCAGACCTGCAGGGCGTCGACGATCGAGTCGTACTCGCTGAAGTGGTTGAGGACATAGGCCAGCCGCGCGCCGATGATCGCCCCGATGGCGGCCCGGGTGAACAGCGGGAAGATGACCTCGTCGGGCATGCCCCGAGAGCGCGAGCGGGGCAGCATGAACCACGCCCCGACGAGAAACCCGACGGCGATGCCGATGCCGTGCGGGGAGACCGACAGCGGTCCGAGGTGGATCCGGACGATCGGGTTGTAGGAGATCGCGCCGAGCACGCGGTTATCGAATCGTGAGCTCGGGCCGGTAGACCCGGCCGGGCCCGAGCCCTTCGACGCGCTTGGCGATGGCCTCGAAGGCCTGGGCCGCCTCACCGGCCGGATCGGTCACGGTGACGGGCTCACCGACGTCGCCGCCCTCGCGCAGCGCCGTCACGAGCGGCACCTGACCGAGGAGCGGGACGCCGAGTTGCTCGGCCAGCAGCTCGCCGCCGCCGGACCCGAAGATCTCGTAGCGCGTGCCGTCGTCACCGGTGAACCAGCTCATGTTCTCGATGACGCCCCGCACCTTGAGGTTGACCTTGCGGGCGGCGTGGGCGGACCGCTGGGCCACGCGCTGGGCGGCCGGTTGCGGCGTCGTGACGACGAGGATCTCGGCGCGCGGCGTGAACTGGGCCATCGACAGGGCCACGTCGCCGGTGCCCGGCGGCATGTCGACCAACAGGAAGTCGGGCTCGCCCCACAACACGTCGGTGAGGAACTGCTCGAGGGCCTTGTGCAGCATCGGCCCGCGCCAGATCACGGGCTGCTCGTCGGGCACGAAGAACCCGGTGGAGATCACCTTCACGCCGTGGCCGACGGGGGGCACGATCATCTGGTC
>JBOGIC010000674.1:0-10293 GCA_050744985.1 Acidimicrobiales bacterium | reverse complement strand
GCACGATGTTCTTCGACGACCCCGCGGCCGCGTTCGCCAACATCGCGCGGGCGCTGCGCCCGGCCGGGCGGCTGGTCATGATGGTCTGGCAGGCCGGCGAGCGCAACGAATGGGACGTAGCCATCCGCCAATCCCTCGGGACAGACGAATCGCCAGTGGTCGTCCCTGCCGGGAGAGCCGATCCGTTCTCGCTCGGCGACCCCCCGGCGGTGACGGAGATCCTGGAGACGGCCGGGTTCGCCGAGGTCGCCTTCACCGACGTCCGCGAGCCCGTCTACTACGGCCCGGACGTGGCCGCCGCCCTCGACTGGGTCCGCGGTTTCACGTGCACCAGCGACGTGCTCAACCGGCTGGACCCCGTCACCGCGGCGCGTGCGGTCGGACGCTTGCGCGATGCGCTCGCCGCGCGGCTGAGCAGCGACGGTGTCTGGTTCAACTCCCGGGCCTGGATCGTGACCGCGCGTCGCCACCGCGCCTGAACGGTGCCACCAACTGCAACTGGCAGTCCCCTCGATTCGGTCGCTGCGGCCCGTCAGCGGTCAGGGTGTCCGACCGAGACCACCATCACCCCATGCCACCACGGCGTCGGCGCCAAGCCTTTTCCCACCGCCGCTCGAGGCGCGGTGCCAGGGGGCTCGGCCGCCGCGCGGACGAGTCGTTCCATCCGGCTGACTCGTGAGCCGGTCCCGGCCGGGCAACGGCGAGTGTCGGATCTCCAACGGTCGGGCCGGACCTCGTTCGGCGAAATGGCATAGAGCCCTCCTGGTTCGCGGGATCGTGTCGACGCGGTTTCTACCCACTGCGTGACGAGCGCTTGCACGGCGCGAGCACTTTTCGCTCTTGGCACGACGTAGGGCGCGCGCCAGCGGGCGCGGTGCGAGTCCTGCCGGTATCTGTCGCCGGCTGCCCGGGTAGGGAAAGACCATGACTGTCGCGACGGAGCAAGTGAGGGAATTCCTGACGAACCTGCCGGCCGCCGCGTTTCCCCTGAGCAACGGCATGCTGGCCCATCTGGCCCACGCATCCGACACGCCTGCAGAGGCGGTGGCGGTGCTGTCCGACGAGTTACCGGAGGGAAAGTACAAGTCGCCCCAGCACGTGCTGAGGGCCATCAGCAATCCAGCCGCCGCTCGTAATGACATGCGGACCAATGCGAGCCGTGGGAAGCGCGCGAGATCGCGCCCACGCACCACGGCGCGACGAGCCTCGTAGCTCCTTCCGTCCCACGCTGCCGCTGACCGCTGGGTCCTGATGGCGACGGACCCTTGGCCGGCCGCCGCGGTCTGACCGCACGCGGGGGACCGCTGTGGCGTGAGCGCATGAGAAGCGCGACATTGGGCAAACGATCGTGCCTGCCTCCGGATTGACGCGCACTTGACGGAAGAGGCTGTAGTCAGCGACCACCGGTTCGAACATCTCTCCCCAGAGCCGCGGCTCCAGGTCGATGACGCGGACGTCGCCGTCAGCGAACGTCAGCTCGACGACATGGCGCGCCAGGACCCGCACGCCCGTTACGTCGAACAGGGCCCAGGACCTCGCCCGCACCCAGCCGCGCGGGCCACTCCGGGGACCCCCTCGCCAGACGAGTCTGATGTATCTCCGGTCGGCGCCATTGCTCTAGGGTGCTCGGCAAGCCGACGACGCTCACCGTCGCGAGCACGGTGGCGAACGCCGGGCCCGATGGGCCCGTCGATGCCGTGGCGACCCGGACCGCGACCCGCCGGGCCGGGCCTCATGCTCACGCCGTCCGGGCCCGAGGCGATCAACGTCGCCTCGCTCGAGGCCGGCGAGAGCCGGGAGCTGCCCAAGGCCCACACGGTCATATGCACGCAAGCTGGGGCGCACACGCTCACCCTCACCACGTCACGGCCCTGACCCTCGCCACGGTCGTCGACGCCAACGCGTCCAACGACACCGGGACGTGATCCACAGCGTCGACTGTGCCGTGCCGGTCACGGTGAACATCCAACCGAGGAGCACGGTCAACCCCGTCAACCTTCGCAGATCGACGCTGCCGCTGGCCGTGCTGACGACGGCGGCGGGCGAGTACGGCAATCCCCCTGGCGTTTGACGCGACCACGATCGACCCGCTGAGCGTGCGCTTCAGCTCCGAAGCCAGCTTGCTCGCCCGTGGCGGCGTCGAGGAGACCCACGCCAAGGGCCACCCCGAGGACTCGCTCGAGCTCGACGAGAAGACCCACGACGGCGACACCGACGTGGTGCTGCACTTCGCCCCCGGGCGGCGGCGCTCTCGGCCGGCGACACATCCGGCTGCGACCACGTCACCGGCCGGCCCTAGCCACCGCGACCTCCGGCCCCTCGCGGTCGTCGGCCACGACAGCCGCAGTGCCGGGAAGCAAGCCGTCATACGACGGCCGGCGCTGCCGGACCACTGCGATCGTCGCCGCCAGCCCGAGCCCGCCGTACACCACCCAGGGCAGGACACGGCCGGGGCCGGCCATCAGCCAACTGCCGAGGAACACACCCACCACGCCGCCGACGGCCCACGCGGCCAGGGCGAGCCCGAAGAACGTCGACGCCGTCTCCGCGTCGGTGCAGGAGGCGACGAGGAGGTCGACGGCGGGCAGTGCCAGGCTCTCGCCGACCGTATAGAGAACGATGCAACTGATCAGCCACCACCCCGACGGCGCGAGCGGCAGGAGCGTGAAGCCCAACGCGGCGATGGAGAGGCCGTAGGTGAGGAGCCGAGCGGGCGCGATCCCTCGGCCCAGGCGCCTCACCACGCCCAGGGCGAGCACACCCGTCACGCCGTTGGCCAAGAACACGACGCCCACCCAGCGTTCGCTGCCTCCCACCGCCCGCGCCGCGAGCGGGACCGACACGGTGAGCTGCGTGAAGAGTGCCCACCACAGAACCAGGATGGGGCACAGCCGCACGAACGAGCGGCTCCGAAGCGCCTTCGCACAGTGGAGCCGCAGACCACGCCGGGCGCGGACGGGGTCGATGGCAGGGCTCGACTCGTCGGGCACCAGCCAGATGGCAGTGCCCATGACCACCGTCAGTAACGCGGCAACCACGAACGGGGCGGTCGAGCCCAAGTACACCGCGGCGGCTCCGACCGGCGGCCCCACGGCGACGCCGACGTTGAGCAGTTGGTTGCGCGTGGCGAAGAGACGGAGGCGCTCGCCGGATGGCTGGCGGGCCAGGAGGCCGTTCAACGCGGGTTCGTAGAGCGCGCCGCCGACTCCCGCGACACCGGCGGCGGCCGCCAGTACCGTCCAGTCGCGCCCGACGGCGAACAAGCCAAGGCCGGCACCTCGGACCACAAGGCCGAGAGCCATCGAGTCGCGGTGGCCGATGCGCTCGGCGAGCGGTCCCGTGCCTACGGCCATCAGGCGCGACGACAGCAGAAGCACTGCGACAACGGTCCCCGCTTGCCCGGCGCTGAGCTTCAGCGTGTCCGCGAGGTAGAGCACGGCGAAGGGCACGACCATGAACGTGGTGGCGTTCACCAGGACCTGGGAACCAAGTGCCACCCGGACTGCGGGCGCCGTGGCGGTGCGGTGACCCGCGCCGCCCCTCAGCCACATCCGAAGGCGTACGACTTGCTCACGTCGTACGCGCCGGCGTCGGCGACGGCCACGTAGTCGCCCACGGCCACGTCACTGGGCACGGTCACGCAGGTGGCCAGCACGTCCGATTCCATGCACGAGCGTCCGAAGATCGAGCCAGAGCCCCACGCGAGGGCCTGCCACTGCCCGCTTCCCGCCGTCCGGATGAACAGGCGATGCGGATGACGGGCGATATCGGGCAGATCTGACACCGCGGCGTCGACGATGACGTCGGGCTCCTTCCCGGTGCGTGACCTCACCTCCAGCACCCGTGTGAGCATCGCCATCGTGGGCTCGGCCAGCCCTCGTCCCGGCTCAATCAGTACCTCCTGGAGATGCGCCAACGTGGCCGCCGCCCGACCGCAGAACCGCGCCAAGCCCGGGAGCAGCTCTCCGAGGAGGGCGGCCGGTCCCCAACCTCCGCCGATGTCGAGTGTGCGAACTGGTCGTGACGCCGCCTGTTCGAGCCGAACCGCCGTTCGCAGCGTCGCGTCAACCATCGACCAGCGCCGAAGCCCCGACGACAACTCACGCTGGAGGTGAACGTGCACACCGAACCCGACGTTGCGTGGGAGCTGACGAACCGCACACACGACCTCCTCCAGGGCCCTGGGCGCGCTCAGCTCGATCCCGAACCGCGATGTCAGCCCGGGCGGACGGATGCGTACGCCCACGACGTCGGCCAGCGCGTCGCCTTGGTGCATCCACTGGCACACCTGATCGAGCTCCACCAGGGAATCGCAGAAGACGGCCCTGAGCGGCATACAGGCCACCCGCCTGGGCCACCACTTGCCGGGCCCGTTCAGCACCACGGCCGCCGGCGGAAAGCCGGACTCCAGAGCCTTCCGCAGCTCGAGTTGGCTGATGGCCTCGACCAGCATTCCTGATGAGCGAGCCAGCATCAGCAGCTCAGGATCAGGATTGGTCTTGATGCTGTAGGCCGTGTTCACCGTAATCCCCCCGGCCGATGCAGCCGCGACTCCGACCTGAACCTCGGCCCAGTGATCGGCTGCGGTTCGCGCCAGGAAGATCGACCTCGGGGTGGGCAGTGCCGGATCGAGATGAGCATCCAGATCGCGCCTCAACCACTCCATCCGGGTCCGGGCGAGGTCGGCGGGGATCGTCGTCATCGACGGGCTCGGAGTTGGTGGCAGCGCCGCTCCGCCCGGGCGTAGACACGGGCGCGGGTTGCGGGATCAGCGGTGATGGCCGCCACCAGTCCGGCGACGGTCGGTGCTTCGAAGAATTGCCCCAGTGCGAGCTCGGCGCCGAGGATGTTTCGTAGTTGGGAGACCATGCCGGCCGCGAGCAGCGAATGCCCACCGAGGATGAAGAAGTCGTCGTCGAGACCGACCCGTGGCTCCTGGAGAACATCGCACCAGAGCTCGGCGACCACGCGTTCCAAGGCGGTGCGCGGGGCGACGTAGGCCGACACTCTCGTCGACCGGATGGCGCGCCCGGCCTGGAGGCGGCGATAGTCCACCTTTCCGCTCGGAGTGAGCGGGAGGGCGTCGAGCGCGACGAAGGCGTTCGGCACACAGGGCTGCGGTAGTCGCCGCCCCAGGTACGCCCGTAGTTCGTCCGCGCCGGGCGCCGGATCGCCCTTGGCGACGACGTGGGCAACCAGGCGCGGTCCGCCCGACGCGGCCTCCGTGACGGTTACGGCCACCTCCCGCACGGCGGGATGCTCGGCGAGATGAGCCTCGACTTCTCCCCGCTCGACGCGGAAGCCTCGGACGCTGAGCTGGTCGTCTCGACGACCCAGGAGCTCGAGGGTGCCACCGGGGAGATGGCGCGCGCGGTCGCCGGTTCGGTACAGGCGGGCTCCGGGAGCCGGGTCGAACGGATGGAGAACGAAGCGTTCCGCGGTGAGGTCCGGCCGCCCGACGTACCCACGCGCCAGACCCTGACCTCCCACGAACAGCTCGCCGACGGCGCCCGGAGGGACGGGCTGCTGCCACGCATCGAGCACGTACACCTGCACGTTGCGGATGGGGCGGCCGATGGGTACCCGGCGTCGCGGTTCGCCGTGGGCCCGGGGGTCGTACCAGGTGGCGTCCCAGACCTCTGAGGCGCCGTAGAGGTTGTAGAGGGTTGCATGCGGCATCACCCGCTGGAACCGTTCGTAGAGCTCGGCGGGCAGCGCCTCGCCGGTGCTCACCCAGAAGCGCAGCCGGGGCAGGCGCTCGCCGACATCGGGACAGGCGTCCAGGATCGCCCGCAGCTGAGAGGGGACGAGCCACAGACGGGTCACGCCGACGGCGGCGAGGGTGTCGACGAGGCCGATCACACCACACGCCCGATCGTGGCGGACGATGACGGTCGGGGTGCCACACAGCAAGGGGCCGAGCAGTTCCCAGAGCGAGTCGACGAAGCTCGTGGCTGTGATCTGGGCCCCGACCTCGCCCGGCGCGAATGGGTACGCCTCCCACATCCAGACCAACCGATTGAGGATCTGGCGGTGCTCGATCGCGACGCCCTTGGGCAAGCCTGTCGATCCGGACGTGTAGGTGATGGCGGCCAGCTGGTCAGGGGCGACGCGACGACCGGGGTCGGTCGGCGGGCCCGCGGAGATGGCGAGGGCGTCCTCGTCGAGACGGACGGTGCGAAGCCCCGCCGGCGTGGGGAACAGGCGCGCCAGTCGGGAGGTGGTAACCACCACGGCCGCGCCCGCGTCCCGCAGCATGAAGCGGAGGCGGTCGGGGGGATAGCTCGGATCGAGGGGCAGCCAAGCACCGCCCGCTTTCCAAACGGCCAGCAGGACCACCGGCACGTCGCACGACCGCTCGATGCACACCCCGACAGGCAGCTCGGGCCCCACGCCGAGATCGACGAGACGGTGGGCCAGCTGGTTGGATCGGCGCCGCAGCTCTTCGAAGCTCAGGGAGGTCGTGTCGTCGGTGAAGGCCGCCGCGACGGGCCGGGCTGCGGCGATCGCTTCGAATCGGGCCATGACGTCGGGTTCGACGACATCCGGCACCATCGCGTTGTTCCACCGGACCAGCACGTCCTCGCGATCGGTGTCCGCCAGCAGCGGCAAACTCCCGACCGCGGCGTCGGTGCCCGCGGCCACCGCACCCAGCACCGCCACGTAGCTCGCGGCCATACGTGCGGCCGTCTCGTCGTCGTACAGGTCGGTGTCGTACTCCAGCCGGCCGTGCAGCCCTGCCCCGCGCACATCCAGCCGGAGGATCAGATCGAGCGTGCGTCCGCATGCAGCGTCGGCGTCTCCGTCAAAGCTGAACGCCATCCGACTCGGCGGGCCCCACCTGGCCTCGGGCTGCGGTCGGGCGGCCGCGACGGCTTCCGCCACCGCGTCCAGGAGCTCGCCGAATCGGAGGCTGAGCGGCACATCGACCCGCAGGATGACCCAGCCGCCGTCGCCGTGGCCGCGGCCGCCTGGAAGAGTGCCGATGACGACCTCGTCCTGCTCCGCGTAGCGCCCCAGCAAGACTGCGTACGCGGCCAGCAGCACAACGGGTAAGCGCTCGCCTTCGCGTTGACCCCGCCGAGCGAGGGCGCCGGTTGTCTCGTCGGGCACCTCGAACTCGACCTGCCGGGCGCGATGTTCCGGACAGAGGTCGTGGAGATCGTCGCGAAGCGCACGCAGCACGCCGCCGCGGGCGGTCACCGGGAAGGAGTGGTCGCCCGGGAACATCTCGAGCCGGAACGGGCCGCGGGTGTGTCGCCGCCAGCCGGCGAGCTCTTCGCGGCCCACCGAGCCGTCATTGCGACCACCGAAGACCCGAAGGGCGCACGAGAGAGGCTCGTCGGGCACGTGCTGATAGGACTCGCACAGCTCGACGTCGGCTCGAAGCAGGGGCAAGAAGAGCTGCCGCAACTCGGTGTCATCGAGCAGGTTCTTGGAACCGTTGACGAGGTGCGCCAACTCCTCGATGAAGACGTCATCGGGCAACGAGTAGATCGGTGAACCACGGCCGGGCAGATGCGGTGCCCGGAATCCGGAGACGTAGACCGCGCGGGGTTCGGGGGCGCCCCAGGCCCGCAGCGTACGGGCAACTTCGTAGGCGATGAGCGCACCCATGCTGTGGCCGAACAAGACGAACGGCTGGTCCAGCCGAGGGAGCAGCTCGTCGGCCAGGAGGTCGACGAGCTGCTCCACACGCGCCAGGAGGGCCTCGTTCGCTCGGTCGCCGCGCCCGGGAAGCTGGACGGGGGAGACCACGATCCATTCCGGAATCTCGTCCAACCACGTGTCGAAGTACGAGGCGCTTCCCCCGGCAGGCGGGAAACAGAACAGTCTCACGGCGTCACTGTCACCGCGAATAGGAACGAGGTCCCGACGAGGCCGCCGCCGGCGAACCGTGCGCCCGCCCGCACCGCCAGAGGAGCGACACCCGCGGGCCAGTCCTCGTCGCTCGGCCAGTCTTGAACGGCGGGCAGGTCGGCGGTCGGCTCCCTGCCGGTGACCGTCAGGTACAGGTCAGCGGTCGTGGCCTGCGTGGCGGCGGGGCTCCCGTCGAAGAGGACCCCGCGCCCCGGGTAGTAGGCGTCCGAGAGGGCGATTGCCATGACGAATGGCTCGCTGCTCTCGACGTGCACGCCGATGACCACCGTCTCCCCGACGGCGAGATGCGTCGGGAGCGGGGCCAGCAGACTGAACGTCACTGTGGGAACAGGAGTGGCGACGACGGGAGGGGCCACGACGGCCAGCGCGCTGGCCATGAACGTCACGGCGAAGAGGGCCTTCTTCATGATGATCGATCCTCCGTCAGACGGCCGGGACGGGATGGCCCGGCGGGTAGATGAGGTAGGCGGTGCCGCCCGACTTGGCGACCCACAGGTCCTCCAGCTCGGATCGGAGGTAAGTCTGCTGGACCTCCCCGTCGCTGGCCGCAGCCGGGTCGTTCACGATCGGGTTGCCGGCGGCGTCGAAGCCGACGATCACGGCGAGGTGACCGTCACTGGTCGGGATCGGGGCGCCGGTCAGCGAGTTGCGCTTCCAGTAGTAGCTGATGACCACGGGCACGCCGGCCGCGATCCACCGCTCGGCGTCCGCCATGCTGGTGAAGCGCGCCACGTGGGCCTCGAGGCCGGCGGTGGCGGCGTAGGCGGTGTTGAACGGCCAGTTGCCGTCGCCGTCGTAGACCCGGTCGTACACGCCGGCGACGGCGGCCCGAACCCGAGGCTCACACGGACCGGTGTCGCCCGCCCAGTACGACATGACCATCGACGTCGATGTCGGGCTGCACCACACCGTCCCGCCGTCGGGGTAGACCATCTGCGAGCACTCCGGGACGGCCAGCAGCCGGTTCCAGCGGCTGGGATCGCCGGGTGTCGTCGAGCGGACGTGGCCGAGAGGCGAGGAGAGGGCGACGAACGCGTTGCGCACCGTGGGAACGGCGCCGGGAGTGGCGCTGAACAGGCGAAGCTTCACTTGGAAGGCGTCCGCCGTGAGCTTCTTGTCGAGGACCAGGGTGTCCACGGCCACGAAGCCGTCCGCGTCGCCCTGGGCCCGCACGGAGTGACGGGCGACGGTTGAGGAGTCGGCGGCCCAGACACCGAGGTTGTAGAACTTGGTGAAGCGATCGCCGGTGCGCGCACGCATCTGGATCTCGATCCACGTGCCCGGCGGGGTCTGGGCATTCCAGGAGACGATGGCCTCGGCGAAGTTGAAGGGTGCGGGCTGGACCGGGCTCAGGGCATGGCCCACCGTGAAGCTGCCGCCGTTGTAGAAGTCGCCGCCCAGATAGCCACCGGGCGGGTACGGGTCGGTCTCGGCTCCCGCGGTGCCGGGGTCGAGTTGGAGCGTCGCCTCGGCCGTGCGGATGGCACCTTCGAGCGCCCACGACGAGAACCCACCCTCGGACGCCCGCCAGGGCGTGTGACTGGTTCGGTAGGCCGAATCCTCGGCCGCCGCGGCCGGCACCGGGGTCGGTTGGCTGGCTGCCGCCGGGGCCGCCATGACGATGAGGGCGATGGCCGACGCCCTCGCCAATGGCATGAGTCGCTTCACGTGCGCCTTCCTTTCCGCTCGAATTTCGAAGGCCCGCCGTCACGTGTGCCCGACGCGGTCAGCTACCGCACCGATCCCGCCCGACATCCGCCGTGGGACGCCGTGATCGTCGTGCGGCCCCGGGTGACTGCGCCTCACCCCACCCCTGTTTCACCCAGGGTGATCGGCCCGGCGAGGCGGTCAGATCAGCCCGTGGTCCCGCCCCATGATGACGGCATCGGTTCTTGTCGAGACGCCGAGCTTCCGGAAGATGCTCTTGGTGTGGGACTTGACCGTGTTCATCGACACGTCGAGCTCGCCGGCGATCTGTCGCTGTGAAAGCGTGCTCGCGAGCAGCCGGAGCACGGAGCGCTCCCGGGAGGAGAGCTCTTCGACCAGCGGCGCAGTCGGCCGCGACGGAACGAGCCGCAGGCGCCGCTCCGCCTTCCTGATGAGGTCGGGCAGGATCCCCGGATCAGGAAGGGCGTCAACCATTGTCCGGGCCTCCCGGATCAGCGCGCGCGCGTCGTCCCTGTCGCCCTGCGCGTTCTTGAAGCCGGCGTACCCGGGGAGGGCGTAAGCCAGGAAGACGGGAGGACCGCGTCGCAGCAGCTGTATCCCGCGGGACAGCGCGGCTTGGGCATCCTCGAGCTGCGCGCGTCGCTCCAGGGCCCGCCCCCGAACGAGATGGGAGAAGCCAACGCCCCAATACTCCACGCTCTTCCTACGCGCGCTGATAGACAGCGCGCGCGCGGCGTGCTTGCC
>JBOGIC010000673.1:0-2710 GCA_050744985.1 Acidimicrobiales bacterium | reverse complement strand
GCCGCGAGTGGCGACCGGGCCGCTCCTTCGGGCGCGGCGGCGCGGGGCCCGGCCACGGCGGCGCCCACGTGCTTGGCCAACTCCTCCAGGGCGTCGGGCTCGGTGGCTCTCGCCGCGAGGTCGTCGGGCACGTCAGCCTCCGTAGTTCATTCGTGTGTCTTCCATGCGCAGCGCCGGGGTGTCCTCCGGCTTCTGGAAGGCGGCGTCGATGACCTCGCCCACGAACAGCGTGTGGCCCCCGACCTCCATCCGCTCATGGACCCGGCAGTCGACGTAGGCCACGGCCTGGTCGAGGACGGGCGCGCCGGAGAGGCCGTCGTGGAACGGGAAGCCGTTGAGGGTCTTCGCGGCGGCGTCGACCTCGACCGGCTTGGTGAACTTGCGGACGATGGCCCGGTCTTCGCGGTCGATCACGTTGAGGCAGAACACGCCGCCTTCGGCCACGAGCTCGTGGGTGAGGGACCCGTTCTCGATCGAGACGGCCACGAGCTTGGGGTCGAAGCTCACCTGGGTGGCCCAGTTCATCGTCATCCCGTTGCGGCGGTCACCGGCGCGGCTGCCGAGGACGTAGAGGCCGTAGGGCATCGCCCACAGCACACGCCGGCGCAGCTTGTCGTAGTCCTCGGGCTCGTGACCCTCCGGGATCGGGCCGACGATGCCGGTCTGCAGCGGCACTATGGGCTCACGCCATCGAGCGTTCGCGCCAGGTCGATGTCGTTGCCGGTGATGCCGCCCTCGCTGTGGGTGGAGAGGGCGAGGCGCACGCGGTTGTAGCGGATGTCGATGTCGGGGTGGTGGTTGACCTGCTCCGCCTCGTACGACACCCGCACGACGAAGGAAATCGCGTCGCGAAACGTGGGGAACGTCCACTCGCGCACGATCTGGTCGCCGTCGCGCTCCCACCCGGAGAGGTCGCTCAGGACCTCGTCGACTTCGTGATGCTTCAGGACCGCCATGGCGAAAGGCTAATCCGCGCCCACCTAGCGCCACGGATTAGTTAGTGTGGCAAACAAATGACAGGACCGGCGATCTCGGTGGAGGCGGACCTGGCCAGCCGGCTGCGGCTGGTCGTGACCCGGCTGGGTCGCCGGCTGCGCCGCCACGCCGGGGGCGACCTCACGCCGTCGCAGTCCTCGGCCCTGTTCAGCCTCGAACGCTTCGGCCCCATGACCCTCGGCGACCTGTCGGCCGTCGAGAACATCCGCCCCCCCACCCTCACCAAGGTGATCTCGGCGTTGGAGGAGCAGGGACTGGTGGCGCGCCACACCGACGCGCGCGACCGCCGCATCTCGCGTGTGGAGGTCACCAAGGCCGGCTCGCAGCTCCTCGACCGCAGCCGGTCGCGCAGCAGCGCCTACCTGGCCCAGCGGCTCTCGGCCCTGCCCGCCGCCGACCGGGCCGCCCTCGAACAGGCCGTGACCGTGCTGGAACGGCTCCTCGAGGCCGACGAGTGACCCGCGCCCGGAGTAGCACGTTCCGGTCCCTGCAGACGCGCAACTTCAAGCTGTACACGGGCGGCCAGCTCATCTCGGTCACGGGCACCGGGATGCAGCAGGTGGCCCAGAGCTGGCTGGTGCTCGAGCTCACCGACAGCGGCGCCGCCCTGGGCATCACGGTGGCGTTGCAGTTCCTGCCCATGCTGCTGTTCGGGGTGTGGGGCGGGCTGCTGGCCGACCGGCTCGACAAGCGGCGGGTGCTGATCGCCACGCAGGCGGCCCAGGGTGTGCTCGCCCTCGCCCTCTGGGGCCTGGTCGTGACCGGGTCGGTGACGCTGTGGCAGGTGTACGTGCTGGCGTTCCTGCTGGGGTGCGCGTTCGCCATCGACATGCCCACGCGGCAGTCGTTCACGATCGAGATGGTGGGACCGGATCAGGTCTCCAACGCCGTGGCCCTCAACAGCGCCGTGTTCAACAGCGGGCGGCTGCTCGGGCCGGCGGTGGGCGGCGTGATCATCGCCTCCATGGGCGTCGGCCCGTGCTTCCTTGTCAACGGCATCTCCTACATCGCCACCGTGCTCGCCCTGCGGGCCATGCGGCCCGGGGAGCTGTTCCGCCAGCCCCCGGCGCCCCGCGAGAAGGCCCAGGTGCGGGCCGGCCTGCGCTACGCCTGGCGCACCGCCGAGGTGCGCCGCACCCTGTTGCTGGTGACGGTGATCGGCACGGTCGGGTTCAACTTCGTCGTCGTGCTGCCGCTGCTCGCCAAGGATGTCTTCGACGGCGGCCCGCGCCTGCTGGGCACCCTGATGTCACTGATGGGCATGGGGGCGCTGGCCGGTGCGCTCGTCGCCGCCCGGCGGGCCATGCCGACCCGGCCCGTGCTCGTGGGCGCCGCCATGGCCTTCGGGGCGTTCGAGCTGCTGGCGGCGGTGGCGACGACCCCGCCGGTGGCGGGCGTGTTCGTGGTGGCCATGGGCGCGGCCATGATGCTGTTCCTGGCCACCGCGAACTCCACCCTCCAGCTGAGCGCCGAGCCGAACATGCGCGGCCGGGTGATGGCGCTCTACGGCCTGGTCTTCCTCGGCGGCACGCCGTTCGGCGGCCCACTGATGGGCTGGCTGGGTGAGCACGTCGGCCCGCGGTTCAGCCTCGTCGTCGGTGGCGGGGTCTCGCTGCTGACCGCGACCGGCATCGGCTGGGTCCTCCTCCGCGCCGACGGCCGCCCCTTGCGGACCTACCGGCCGCGGCTGCGCCGCCCGGTCCCGGCCCCGACG
>JBOGIC010000672.1:0-9113 GCA_050744985.1 Acidimicrobiales bacterium | reverse complement strand
CCGTCGGTACCGAAAGCGATCGTGTAGATCGGCACCTTGGCCTCGGCCGCCGCCTGCCCGGCCATTTCGTTGGCCCGCCCGACGGTCGTCTCGCCGTCGGACATCAACACGATACGCGCCGGCGGCTAGGCCTGGCCCGGTTCGGAGGGCACCGAGTTGATGCTCTGCAGCGACAGGAACACGGCCTCGCCGATCGCCGTACGGGGACCGAGCTCGAGCGACGAGATGCTGCGCTTGATGAGCGAGTGGTCGTTGGTCGGGGCCACCAGCACCTGGGCCGTGCCCGAGAACGAGACCAGGCCGAGGTTGAGACGGGTCGGCAGCAGGTCGACGAAGGAACTGGCCGCCTCCTTGGCGGCCTGGATGCGCGTCGGCGCGATGTCGGTTGCCTCCATCGACAGGGACGTGTCGATGGCCATCACCACCGTGGCCCGCTCGCGCGGCACCTTCACCGACGTGGACGGCTGGGCGAAGGCGAGCACGAACGTGCCCAGCGCCAGCGCGAACGCCAGGGCCGGCACATGGCGGCGCCAGCCGGGCCGGTGCGGCGCGATCTTGTCGAGGAGCGCGAGGTTGGTGAACCGCACCGCATACTGCTTGCGGCGGAACTGCCGGGCCACGTAGATACCGGCCAGCGCCAGCACGCCGACGAGCAGCCACAGCCTGGCCGCCGACTGGAACGACAGGCCGATCATGGCCGCGCGCCCGTCGCCGTCAGCCCCGCGCCGCGCCGGCGGGTGTGCAGGACGAAGCCGACGATGTCACGCAGCCAGTCCCGGTCGGTGCGCAGGACCAGGTGCTGGGCGCCGGCCCGGCGGATGGCGGCCGCAATCTCGGCCCGCTCGGCGGCGGCCGCTTCGGCGTAGCGCGCCCGCAGCGCCGGTTTGGCCGTCTGGATCTCGCGGAGCCGCCCCGTCTCCGGGTCGACGACGGTGAGGAAGCCCACGTTCGGCAACTCGAGCTCGCGGGGATCGAGGACCTCGACGGCGAGCACCTGGTGGCGGGTGCCGAGGGCCCGCAGGGGCCGCTCCCATCCCTGGGCCGACAGGAAGTCGGAGACGACGACGGCCAGGCCGCGCCGGCGCGGCGGGCGCAGCAGCATCTCGATGCCGGCGGCGAGATCGGTGGAGCCGGCGCCGTCGGCAGTCGGCGGCTTGGTGACCAGCGTGTGCAGCAGCGCCATCATGGCGTGACGGCCGGGCCGCGCCGGCACCCGGTGGCTGCCGCCCGGCCACACCATGATCGAGCCCATGCGGTTGCCGGTGCGGGCGGTGAGGAACGCGATGGCGCCGACCGCGGCCACCGCAAGGTCGCGCTTCTCGCAGAGGGCGGTGCCGAACGCGAGGCTGGCCGAGCAGTCCACGAGGGCCCATGTCTCCAACTCACGGTCGGCGATCTGGTCCCGGACGTGGGGCACGTTGGTGCGGGCGGTGAGGTTCCAGTCCATGCGGCGCACGTCGTCGCCGGGCCGGTACTCCCGGCCGTCACCGGCCTCGCTGCCCGGCCCGGGCAGCAGCCCGAGGTAGTCGCCTTGCAGCAGGCCGTCGAGGCGGCGCGTGATGAGCAGGTCGAGCTGGCGCAGCACCTCTTCGGCGCGGCCCAGCGAGACCGACGGTGGCGCCATCGCCCAGCTCGGCGCCAAGGTCACCCGGTCGCCTCGGTGGGCAGCGTCATGCCCGCCGTGATGTCCTGGCTCGGGGCCAGGCGCGGGGCCGGCACCTGGTCGAGCACCTTGCGGATCAGGTCCTCGACCGGGACGCCATCGGCCAGGGCCTCGTAGGACAGGACTAGCCGGTGGCGCAGCACCTCGGGCCCGATGTCGACCACGTCGACGGGGAGGACGTAGTCGCGGCCCCGGAGCAGGGCGAGGGCCCGGGCCCCGGCCACCAGGCCGAGGCTGGCACGCGGGCTGGCGCCGTAGGAGATCATCGGGGCCACCTCGGGCAGCCCGAACTCCCCGGCAAAGCGCGTGGCGTGGACGATGCGAACGGCGTAATCCATGATCGCGCGGTGGGCGAACACCTGGTCCGCCGCTGACTGCAGCCGGGCCAGGTCGTCCAGCTCGAGCTGCCGCGTCGCATGCGGCGGGTTCACGCCCATGCGCTGCACGATCTCCAGCTCCTCGGCGCGGGTCGGGTAGCCGACCACGACCTTCATGAGGAAGCGGTCCCGCTGCGCCTCGGGCAGGGCGTAGACACCCTCGGACTCGATCGGGTTCTGGGTCGCCATGACGAGGAACGGCGTCGGCACGGCGTGGGTGACGCCGCCGATCGACACTTGGTGCTCGGCCATCACCTCGAGCAGGGCAGACTGCACCTTTGCCGGCGCCCGGTTGATCTCGTCGGTCAGCACGAAGTTGGCGAACACCGGCCCGAGCTCGATGTCGAACGCCTCGGTGGACGACCGGAAGATCCGCGTGCCCACGATGTCGGACGGGATCAGGTCGGGTGTGAACTGGAGACGGGCGAACGTGCCACCCACCACCTCCGCCAGCGTCTCCACTGCCAGGGTCTTGGCCAGGCCGGGGACGCCCTCGAGGAGGCAGTGGCCCCGGGCCAGCAGGCAGACGACCATGCGCTCGATCAGCTCGTCCTGGCCGACGATGACCTTCTTGACCTCGAACAGCGCCCGCTCGAGCAGGGCGGCGGCCTCGTCCGGTCGCGGTGGTCGTTCGGACGCCTCTCCGGTCGACGACGACGGCTGAGCGGAAGGCGGGGTCGTGGACATTTCGGCGAGGCTCCTGAAGCTGGTGTTCCGAGTCATGGTACGGGGCGTACGCGGCGGTTGCGTCGCGGGACTCCCAGCGCTCTCCCAGGCACCCCTACACTGCCGGTGATGGCTCGTGACGAGTTCGTCATCGCCCAGCTGTCCGACCTCCACTGCGGCTCGCCCTACTTCGACGCCGAGCTGCTCACGACCGCGGTCAACGAGACGCTGGCCCTCGATCCGGACCTCGTCGTCATCGGCGGTGACCTCACGGCCGAGGGGTACGCCCACGAGTTCCGGATGGCGCAGGAGCACCTCGAACCCCTGTCCCACCTCAACTTCCTGGTCGTACCGGGGAACCACGACTCGAAGAACGTCGGCTACCTCCACTTCCGCGACACGTTCGGACCGGGCGACGTCCCCGACAAGTGCGACCGGTTCCTCTCGTTGACGATGCCCGGCGTTCGGGACACCCAGCCCGTGCCCGGCGTGCGCGGCACGCAGCCCGGGCCCGGCTTCACCGCCCAGGTGGTCGCCATCGACTCATCCAAACCCGATCTCGCCGAGGGCGAGGTGGGGCGGGAGCGCTACCGCTGGATCCGCCGGCAGTTCGACGTAGAGGCCGACTTGAAGATCTTCGTGCTGCACCACCATCTGGTGCCCGTGCCCGGCACCGGTCGGGAGCGCAACGAGGTCTGGGACGCGGGCGACGTGCTGGCCCTCCTCGCCGAGCTCGGGGTCGACCTCGTGCTCTCGGGCCACAAGCACGTGCCGCACGTGTGGCTGCTCAACCACGTGCTGATCGTGAACTCCGGCACGGTGTCGTCGTACCGGCTCCGCGGCTACACCCGGCCGTCCTACAACGTGATCGAGGTCACGCCGAGCGAGGTGCGCGTCACGCTCAAGTACCCCGGCACGGGCGAGCGGCTGGCCGGCGTCCTCGACCGGGAGCGGATGGCCCTCACGCCCAGCCCCGACCTGGCCGGCATGTTCATCAAGAGCACCTGGAGGCCATGATGGCCGGCTACCTGCGTCTGTACCTGACCGCCGTCGACCCCGCCGACCTCGACGAGATGCGCCGCCTGTTCCACGACGACGTCCAGCCGCCGTTCACGGGGATCGACGGCTGCCTGCACCTCGAGCTGGTCGTGAGCGTCGAGAAGAACGCCGGCGGGCTCGTCGAGGCGGGAATCGTCTCGCGGTGGGCGTCGGTCGCGGCCATGGACGCTGCGTTCGGCTCCCGCGGGGTCGTCGAAGGCATCGTGCGGTTCCGGGAGCTGCTCCGCCAGGAGCCGGTGATCAAGGTCTTCGAGATCTCCGAGTAGGCGCGATGGAGCTTCTCGGGCCGGTGGCCGTTCTGGTGCCGGTGAAGGCGTTCGGCGACGCCAAGCTGCGGCTGGCGCCGGCGCTGGCGCCGCTCGCACGCGCCGAGCTGGCCAAGGCGATGGCGACCCACGTGCTCGACGCCGCCCGGCCCCTGCCGGCGGCCGTCGTCTGCGACGACCTCGAGGTCGCGACCTGGGCGCGGGGCCGGCGGGTGCTGGTCATCTGGGAGCCCGAGCGGGGCCTCAACCGCGCCGTCGAAGCCGGCGTGGCGCGCCTGGCCTCGGCCGGGGCGCGGCGCGTGATCGTGGCCCACGGTGACCTGCCCCTCGCGTCGGGACTGTCGTGGGTGGCGCGCTTTCCCGGTGTGACCGTCGTGCCCGACCGGATGGACAACGGCACCAATGTCATCTGCGTGCCGGCGGCCGCGCCCTTCGGGTTCTCCTACGGTCCTGGGTCGTTCGCGCGCCATACGGCCGAGGCGCTACGGCTCGGCCTGCCGCTACGGGTGGTGCGCGAGAAGAACCTCGGTCGCGACGTCGACACGCCCGACGACCTGTGACCGACCACTCGCCGACGACCAACCTGGACGTGCCGGCTCGGGCGCTGGCCATCGGCGCCCATCCCGACGACGTGGAGTTCGGCTGCGGCGGCACGCTGGCGAAGTGGGCGGCGGCCGGGTGCGTGATCCACCACCTCGTGTGCACCGACGGTTCCAAGGGATCGTGGTCGCCCGAGGAGGACCTCGCCGCGCTCGTGGCCACACGGCACGACGAGCAACGGGCGGCGTCGCGGGCGCTCGGCGGCCGGGGCGATGTCGTCTTCCTGGACTGGAGGGACGGCGAGCTCGAGGCGGGCCTCCAGCAACGGTCCGAGGTGTGCCACCGGATACGAACGCTCCGCCCCGACGTCGTCTTGGGCCACGACCCGTGGCGCCGGTACCGGCTCCATCCCGATCACCGCAACGCCGGGTACCTCGCCGTCGAGGGCATCGTCGCCGCGCGTGACCCCCACTTCTTCCCCGAGCAGCACATCGCGCCCCACCGGCCCGCTCACCTGCTGCTCTGGGAGGCCGACGAACCCGACCACGTCGAGGACATCGGCGCTGTGCTCCACACGAAGGTCGCGGCCCTCCTCGAGCACCGGAGCCAGTACCGGACGACCCACGAGATCGATGACCCGTCCGACCCCGACCAGGTGGCGCGCTTCAGAGACCGTGTGGCGGCTCGTGCCGCCGAGCATGGCGCTCCCGCCGGGTTCGCCTACGGCGAACGGTTCAAGCTCCTCGCGAAGCTCTGACTCAGGCGCCCTTCTTGGTGGCGGTCGCCTTCTTCGCCGGCGCCTTCTTTGCGGGTCCGGCCTTTTTGGCCGGTGCCCGCTTGACCGCGGCCTTCTTGGCCGGTGCCGCCTTCTTGGCCGGTGCCCGCTTGACCGCAGCCTTCCTGGCGGGCGCCTTCTTCACCGCGGTCTTCTTCACCGGGCTCTTCTTCACCGCCGTCTTCGTCGCCGCCTTGGCCGGCGCGGCCTTCTTGACCGTAGCCTTCTTCGCCGGTGCAGCCTTCTTCGCCGGTGCCCTCTTGGCCGCGGCCTTCTTCGCAGGACTCATGGGACCTCTCCCCTCAGCGCTTGGCGGCTTTCTTCGCCGCAGCCTTCTTGGCCGGGGCCTTCTTGGCCGGGGCCTTCTTGGCCGGCGCGGCCTTGGTCGCTGCCGCCTTCTTCGTCGATGCCCCCGCCGCTTTGGCGGCCTTCTTGGCCGGGGGCTTGGCGTTGAGGTACTCCTTCAGCGATGAACCCGGGCTGAACTTGATGGCCTTCGACGCGGGGATCTTCACGGCCTCGCCGGTCCGCGGGTTGCGGCCGGTGCGAGCCTTGCGATCGCTCCCGGAGAACGCGCCGAAGTTCGGCCACCCGACTTTGTCTCCGCTTTTCACGGCGGACTTCACCGTGTCGAAGAACGCATCGAGGACGCCCTCGGCCTGTTGCTTGGCGACGCCTGCTGCTTCCGCAACGCGGTCGATAACGTCAGCCTTGTTCACCATCACCTCCTGAATCCCAAAGATGTATCCGCACATAAGAACCGACTCACCGCGCAAGGTCAAGCATTTCCGTTGTGCAGCAACGCTTTTCGCGGCACTGATGCTCGTTGCATCGCTCGCGTCATGCGGTGGTGATCGTTCGAGCCGCCTGAACATCCGGCCGCCTCAGCCCGGCACCCCCGCCCGCGCGTCCGACGTCGTCGGCATCTACCGCACCGTCCACCAGGGGTTGTTGCAGCTGCGGCAGGACGGCGAGTTCGTGCTGATCGTTTCCGAGGGGCCGGGGCCGAGCGCCGGCACATACACCCTCGAGAACGGGCGGCTCACCGTGCAGACCGACGTGTGCGGCACCGCCGTCGGCGAATACGACGTCGTGGTCGGGGGCCAGCCGAAGGCGGGCCAGGCCACCTTGACCTTCACCACCGTGCGCGACGACTGCGGTCCCCGCAGCCGCTACCTGACCATCGACCCCTGGGTCTACGCGAACTCCTGATCGACCAGGGCGGCGAGGTTGGGCGCGACCGCTCGTGACTCGATATCGCGATCGTCGTCACCCTCGGACGTGACCCCGCTGAGCACGAGGTAGAACGGCACGCCGAGCCGCTTGGCCATCAGGCCATCGGTCGACGGCCGGTCGCCGACCAACACGGTCTCGTCGCCGGCGTCGTCGCCGAGGCGCTCCCGCACGGTGTCGGCCATGGGCTGGTACGGCTTCCCGGCGACGACCGGCTCGACGCCGGCGGCCGTGGCCACCGCCGCCAGCAGCGAGCCACCGCCGGGCACCGGACCGTCGGGTGTCGGGTAGGTCGGGTCGTCGTTGGTGCCGATCAGCCGGGCACCGTGGATGACGGCACGGAACGCGGCGGTCAACCGCCGGTAGTCGAACTCACGGTGGAACCCGACGACGACCGCATCCGCGTCTCCCTCATCGACGGGGCGCGCCCCTCTTTCCTCGAGCGCCTGACGCACCCCACCACCTCCGCAGACCAGCGCCGTGCTGCCGGCGTCGACGAGGGCCGCGGCGGCCTGCGACGACGTGACGATCTCGTCCGGCTCGACGCCCACGCCCATTCCCCGCAGCTTTTCGATGAGGTCCTCGACGGTCGGGTTGGAGTTGTTGGTGACGAACAGGACGCGGTGCCCGGCGGCCCGCAGCCGGTCGACGGCTGCGGGCGAGCCGTCGATCGGCTTCTCCGCCAGCCAGATGACGCCGTCGAGGTCGAGGATTACGTTCATGATCTCGCACTTGTTAGCAGGTGGAGGGGCTCGCCCATGATCTATGACATCGTGCAGGTGGGCGACCCCGTCCTGCGGCGCCCGGCGCGACCGGTCGAGGTCGACGACATCGTCAGGCCGTTCCTGCAGGAGCTGATCGTGTCGATGCGCCACACCATGTACGACGCCCCCGGCGTCGGGCTGGCCGCACCGCAGGTCGGCGAGTCGCTGCAGGTCCTCGTGTTGGAGGACGGCCCCGAGTACCTCGACTCCATGAGCCGCGCCCGCCGCGCCGAGCTGCGCCGCGACCCGCTCCCCTTCGCCGTGCTGATCAACCCGCGCCTCGAAACCGTGGGTGAGGAGACCGACGAGGCATTCGAAGGGTGCCTCAGCATTTCCGGCTACGCCGGTGTCGTGCGTCGCAATCGGACGGTGCGCGTGCACGCCGTCGACGCCACCGGGTCACCCGTGTCGATGACGCTCGAAGGCTGGCCCGCCCGCATCGTCCAGCACGAGATCGACCACCTCGCCGGGGTGCTCTACGTCGATCGCATGGACATGCGCACCTTCACCACCACCGACAACCTCGGCCGCTGGTTCAAGGCCCGCCCCATCGACGAGGTGCGGGCGATCCTCACGCCTGGATAGTGCGCACTGTCGCCCGGCGGCCCGGCAGCTTGACCACCTCCACGGCGTGCGGCAGTTGCTCTTTGATGGCCGAGTCGTGCGTGACGACGAGGACCTGCCGGAACCGGGCCCGCAGCCGCTCGAGGGCCTGCAACATGCGGTCCTTGCGGTCGTCGTCGAGAGGCCCGAACACCTCGTCGAGCACCAGTAGGCCGACCATGCCGCCCGACTGGAACTGGACGTGCTCGCTGATGGCCACCCGCAACGCCAGGTTGGCGAGGTCGGTCTCCGAGCCCGAGTAGCGGTCCATGCCGTAGGCCCGCCCCTGGTCGAACACGCGGATCTCGTAGGTCTCCGGGTCGACCGAGAGGTCGTCATACTCGTTGTCGGTCAGGTCCCCGAAGAGCGCGGCCGCGTTGGCCGAAAGCCGCGGTCCCACCGTCGCCACCAGGCTGTTGCGGAACCCGTGCAGCAGCTCCCCCAGGCGTTGGAGGTGCCGGGCCTCGTCGACCTGCTCGGCCACCCGGGCGTGCTGCGCCTCCGCGTCGGCGACCCGCCGTTGCGCGGCCTCCGCCGCCGCCACCGCCTGCGTGGCCGCCAGCCGCGCCGACTCGGCCCTGCGCAGCACCTCCTGGGCCTGCGTGCGCAAGCGGTCGCGCGTGTCGCGGGCGGCGACGAGCAACTCGGGGACAAACGCCACCGCCGCCAGCTTCTCGGTGAGAGCCGCCAGCCGCCCCTGGCCGTTGCCCACGGCCAACCGCTCGGCCTCCAGCTCGGCCTCGACGCGCTCGCGCCGCTCGAGGCGGCCCCGCACCTGCGCCGCCGCATCGGACGCCTTCCGCGCCCGGGCCACCCGCGCCGCCAAAGCGGGGAGCTCGGCCGGGTCGGCGGGCCCGTCGAGAGCGGCGGTGGCGTGCGCCAGGACCCGCTCCGCCTCGACGCGCCGGGCCTTCGCCTGTTCGAACCCGGCCCACGCCTGCTGCGCCTGGCGCAGCCGGGCCGTGCTCGCCTGTGCCCGCCGCACGGCCGTCTCGGCCTCCTTCGCCCGTCGTGCCCGCTCGGCGGTGAGTCGTTGCACACGGGCCTCGACCTCGGCCAGGTCACCGGCGCGGTGGCGCTGCACCTGCTCGAAGGCCTGTCCCAGCGCCTGGCCGCACAGCGGGCAATCGCCCTCGCCCGACAGCGTCGACGAGCGCTCGACCGCCT
>JBOGIC010000671.1:0-5939 GCA_050744985.1 Acidimicrobiales bacterium | reverse complement strand
TTCACCCAGGCCCTGCGAGGCGCCCGCAGCGGCCCTCGCCTCGCGTACCACGAGCTGCGGTGCCTGCTCGGTCTGGCCGAGGTGGCCGCCGCCTCCGGGCAGACGGGCATGGCGGCGCGGTGGTACGACGAGGCCGAAGCCCTCGCGACGACGAGCGGCGACGACCAGGCGTTCGCGCGGGCTCTCTCCGGCCGCGCCGGCCTGGCGCGGGCGAACGGTGACGCGGCACGGGCCACGCGGCTCTACCACCAGGCCCTCGATCTCGAGGCGGACACCCGTGACCTTCCGGCCATGACCCGAACGTTCGAGGCTCTGGCCGCGCTCGCCGCCGGCGGAGGCCAGTTCGAGAAAGCGGCCCGGCTCCTCGGCGCCGCGTCGGCGATACGGGAGCGGCACGGGTTCGCGCGCACGGCGGCGGAGCAGGCGGGGTACACCGGCGACCTCGAGCTGACCCGCCAGGGCCTGTCCGCAGAAGCGTTCGCCGATGCGCTGTGGCAGGGCTCGCGGCTGTCGGTCGCCGAGGCCCTGGCCTACGCGCGCCGTGGACGCGGCGGCCGGCGGCGGGCGACATCGGGATGGCCGAGCCTCACCACGGCGGAGCGGGGCGTCGTGGCCCTGGTCGCCCAGGGCCTCACCAATCCGGAGGTGGGTGAACGCCTCTTCATCTCGCGCCGGACGGTGCAGAACCACCTGGCCCACGTCTTCGCCAAGCTCGGCATCACCTCCCGGCGGGAGCTGTCCGAGATCGCCGCCGAGTGGGGCGAGACCCTCGCCGACGCCTGATCCCAGGCGACCCAATTTTGAGCGCGTTCAAAAATTCTCTTGACTCCTCGCGGGCGTGGGAGTACGAATTGAACGCGTTCAAAGTTTGAGGAGGATCAGATGGGCCGGGATCAGATGGACCTGAGTGTCATCGCCTACCTGCTGTACCTGGTGGTGGCCGTCCCGCTCACGGTGTGGGTCGGATTGGCGCTGCGCCGCCACGGCGAGGTGTTCCTCGTCGACGTGTTCCGTGGTGACACGGCCCTCGCCCACGCCGTGAACCAGCTGCTGGTGATCGGCTTCTACCTGCTGAACCTCGGCTACGTGCTCCTCTTCATGCGGTCGTCCCAGGAAATCGACACCGGCCGGGCGCTCATGGAGCAGGTGGCGACGAAGGTGGGTGGGGCGGCGCTGGTCGTCGGGCTGGTGCACTTCTTCAACGTCTGGGTGCTCAACTCGTACCGGCGCCGGGCGCTGCGGGCGCACGCCGCCCCTCCGCCGTACACGCCGCCGCCCGGCTACTACGCGCCGGCGCCGGGTGCCTGAGACCAAGTCGGCGAGGACCCGCTCGGCCATCATCGACTCGGCGCTGACGCTGTTCCGGGAGCGCGGCTACGAGGCGACGACCATGCGGGCCATCGCCGCCGAGGCCGGGGTGTCGGTCGGCAACGCCTACTACTACTTCGACTCCAAAGAGCAGCTCATCCAGGGCTTCTACGACCGGGCCCAGGAGGACATCGAGCGGGCGGCGCGACCGGTCCTCGCCACCGAGCGGGACCTGGGCGCCCGCATCGTCGGGGTGGCCACGGTGTGGTTGGAGACGATGGCGCCGTACCGGCAGTTCGCCGGCCAGTTCTTCAAGAATGCGGCCGCACCCACGAGCCCGCTCAGCCCGTTCAGCGTCGAGTCCACCCCGGCGCGGGACGCTGCGATCTCCATGTGGCGGGAGGTGCTGGAGGGCTCAGACGCCCGGGTCCCCAAGCACCTGCGCGACAACCTGCCGGAGATGCTCTGGCTGTACTTCATGGGCATCGTGCTGTTCTGGGTGCACGACCCGAGCCCGGATGCGGCCGCCACCCGACGGGTCGTCGCCCGCACGGCGCCCCTGGTCGTGAAGGCGCTCGCCATCGCCCGGCTGCCGGTGATGCGCGGCCTGCTCGACGACATCGCCGCCCTGATGACCGAGATGAAGGAGGTTTTCACGCCATGACGTCTGCGCGCGAAACCGTTGCCGTGACTGGCGCGTTCAGCTACTCGGGACGGGCGATCACCGCTCGCCTCCTCGAGAGCGGCCGGTCGGTCCGCACGCTCACCGGGCACCCGGAACGGGCGCCCGCCGGCACGCCCGTCGCCGTGCGCCCCCTCGACTTCGCCGACCGCCGTGGGTTGCGTGACTCCCTCGACGGCGTCACCACGCTCTACAACACCTACTGGGTGCGGTTCGCGTGGGGGACGGTCGACCACGATGCCGCCGTCGCCAACTCGCGCGCCCTGTTCGAGGCGGCCCGCGACGCCGGGGTGCGGCGCATCGTGCACGTCAGCATCACCAACCCGTCGTCCGACTCTCCCTTCTCCTACTTCCGGGGGAAGGCCGAGGTCGAGCGCATCGTCGCCGGGACCGGCGTGAGCCACGCCATCGTGCGGCCGGCGGTCCTCTTCGGCGGCGACGGCGTGCTGCTCAACAACATCGCCTGGCTGCTTCGCCGTCTGCCGGTGTTCGCCGTCGGCGGCGACGGGCGGTACCGGCTGCGGCCGATCCACATCGACGATCTGGCTCGGCTGTGCGTTCGTGTCGGCGATGAGGCCGGCGGGAACGTCACGGTGGACGCCGTCGGGCCGGAGCGCCCGACGTTTCGCGAGCTGGTGGACCAGGTCGGTCGGGCGATCGGCTGCCGCCGCCCGATCGTCTCGCTCCCGGGCTGCGTCATCCCGGCGGTGGCCGGGCTCGTGGGCGTCGCGGTTCGCGACGTACTGCTCACTGCCGACGAGTACCAGGCCATGGCGGCGGGCCTCGCCGACACGCCCACGCCTGCCACCGGGGACACGAGGCTGTCGGAGTGGCTGGCGGCGCACGGGGCCAACCTCGGGACGCACTACGCCCACGAGATCGACCGGCATTTCAGCTCGGCACACGCCGCCTGAGCTTCGACTCGAACGACAGGTACAGCGCGATCCCACCGACCAGGGCGACGGCGAGGCCGCCGACGTAGACCCAGGTACGGGCGTCGGCCCAGTCGAGGGCGTCGGAGAACCGCACCACGCCCAGCAGCAGCAGGACCGTGACGAGGATCCCCTGGGGCGCGATGAGGCGGACGGCCCGCCAGTCCCGCTCCCGGGAGACGGCGACGAGGGCCACGGCGATCGAGACGAGCCAGGCCCCGACGGCGCGTGCCGTCAACGGCGTGAGGGTCCACGGCCACAGTGCGTCGACGGTCCTCGGCGCGACGATCAGGCCGAGACCGAGGCCGGCCATCGGGACGGCCAGGGCGCGGGCGCCCGCCCGGAACTGCGCCCCGATCTCGACGGCGACGGGCGGTTCGGCCGTGACGCGCCTCTGGTGCTGCACGTAGAGGAGCACGATCAGGGGCGGGAAGATCGAGTAGAGGGCCAGCCACAGCCACGTCACCGCGCTCGACCAGATGAACCGGTCGCTGTGGAGGAGCGTGGCCAGGAGCATGCCGACCGAGACGCTCACGAACGGCGGCAGCACCGCGCGTGTCTCGAGCCACGACGTGCGCGCCCGGGCGACCAAAAAGAGCAGGGGCGTGCCCGTGGCGTACATGGCGCCCAGGTAGGCGGCGGTGATCGGCGGTTGGATGTCCCACGTGAACAAGTCTTTCGATCGCGCCGGAAAGACCCACAGGACGAAGCCGGCGTAGGTGACGGCCAGTCCGGCGGCGAACATCGACACCCGCAGGAGCCGGGAGTTGTCCGGCATCAGCGCCGCCGGCGGAACGTCGCCGGTGGCGGAGGCGGGACATCCGGCTCCCCCCGGCGACGGCGGATCTCGAGCTGCAGGCTCTCCTCGCCCTTCCTCATCGCCCAGTGGTGGTTGGCCGAGAACGCGGGCTTCAACAGCCAGCTCAGCCGCCGCAGCAGCGGCTTGCTGGCCATCACGCGCCAGTCGTAGGTGATCAGCACTCCTGGGCCCTGGGGCTCGAAGGTCCAGCGGCCCGTGCCCTCGAGGTCACCGGTCGCCGAGAGCGCGAAGCCCTGGTCGGTCATGGGCTCGGTGACGCGGATGGTCCAGCGCAGCGTGTAGGGCAGCCAGCCCTTGGTGTGCAGGTCGAGCGTGCGCCCGACGTCGTCGGCCCCGCCCGGATCGACCTCGTCGACGCTGAGGTAGACCGACGGCCACCACTGCGGCAGGGAGGGCCCGTCCCGAAGCACCGCCTTCACCTCGTCGACGGTGGCGGTCACCCGCCATTCGGTGACGAAGTGGTACCCCGACGCCATGTGGCGTGGACCGTAGCCGCGCGACGGCCGCCGCGCCCGCGTCTACGGCGTGACCGGGACGGGCCCGAGGCAGGCGGCACGGGTCGTCGGGCTGCTCGCCGTGCAACTCGGCACGAACAGGTCGACGGCGCCGGCCGCGTGGTTGCCGATCACGAGCACGGCGCCGCACCGGTTCCCGCACTTGGACGAGTCGGTGACGTACGTGTCCGGGTTGCCCGAGAGGACGATGGCCTTCTCGCTGTTGCCCAACGAGCTGCTGTTGCCGTGGGGGTTGGCCATGTCCGGCAGCGGCGTCCATGCGCCCGAGGCCCACAGCTCGGCTGTCTTCGATATGCCGGTGCCCGGTACCTGGCCGCCCGCCATGAGCACCCGCCCGTCCGGGAGGGTCGTGAAGGAGAAGTTGAAGCGCCCCGCGGCGACGACGTTGCCGGACAGCGTCCACTGGTTCGTTCCAGGGTCATAGGTCTCCGACGTAGTGCGGTTGGGGAACCCGGCCATGACCAGGACCCGGCCGCCCGGCAACAGCGCCCCGCCCTGCCGGGCCCGCGACTCGACGAGGTTGAGCGTCTGGCTCCACGTCCCCGTCGCCGGGTCGTAGATGTCGCCGTTGGGCCCGTTGCCGACGTTGGTGAAGCCGGCCGGGACCAGCACGCGACCGTCCAGGAGCTTGACCGCCGCCGTCGTGTGGCGGTCGAACTGCATGCTGCCTGTCGGCGTGAAAGCGCCGGTGGCGGGGTCGTAGAGCTCGGCGGTGTTGGTGCGGAAGGTGAAGTTGCACGCCGTCGGCGGTGGCTGGTCGCACGTGCGGCCGCCGGCGACGAGCACCTTGCCGTTGTCGAGCAGCTGGGCGACGTGCAGCGCGCGGCGTGTCGTCATGGGCCCCGTCGCCGTCCACGTAGCGGTGGCCGGGTCGTACAGCTCGGCCGTGTCGCTCACCGGCTGGGCGTTGGCACCCAGCGTGAACGGGTTGGTGAACCCGCCGGTCACCAGCACCTTGCCGTTGGGCAGGGCGGTCGCCGTGTGCTGCCACCGAGGCGTGCCCATCGAGCCGGTCGGCGTCCAATGCATGGTGAAGGGGCTCAGGACCTCGGCCGTGGTGCGCAGCGCGTCGCCGACGCGGCCGCCGGAAACGAGCACCCGGCCGTCGCCCATGAGTACCGACGTCGCGTGGAACCGGGCCTCGGTCAACGGGGGCGCCGAGTACCACTGGCCCAGGAACGCTGCAGACGCGGGCCTCTCCGTCAGGGTGACGAGACCGGCGAGGAGGAGCATGCTCACCGCCAGACGACCCGCGAACGAGCTTGCCGACACCATGTCCTGGCCCACCTCCGTGCTCAGCCGTCGACCGGTGGCGGGCACTCTAATCTCCGCGCCGGGGGCCTCCTCACGGGCCCCCGGCTCCGTCCCTCGAGGGCGCTGGACTTGGTGCTGGCCCTCGTACTCGTTGACCTTGCGGATCTCCGCCCCGCTTGCAGCCGCCTTACTTGGCGTACAGCGAGACCTGGATGGCGAAGGCCACCAGAATCGCCAGGCCACACAAGAGGGCGGCGATGATCAGCTTCCGGGTGCTCACGCGTCCTCCCGCGGGAGGGGCTTGCGGCCCGGGAAGCCGTCCTCGGGCCGGTGCCACCAGGCCAGCTCCGGCTCGCCGAGCTTCCAGCACAGGTAGTAGACGACGCCGTCGCCCCCCTGGGCGTGGAAGTCGAGCAGGCCGGTCATGG
>JBOGIC010000670.1:0-12126 GCA_050744985.1 Acidimicrobiales bacterium | reverse complement strand
GAGCACAGCCGCCGGATCGTGTGGGTCGACCGACCCTCCGCCGATCACATCCTCATGGAGCGTGAAGAACCACGAGTCGACCACCGCCCGCAGCGCGCCTCCCAAGGTGTCGGCGGTGGTCAACCGCTCGCACAGCCGCCGGTAGACAGTCTCCAGGTGGTGCAGCGGCGTCTCGCCCTCGCTGATCTGCACCTCGGCGGTGGCGAAGCCCGCCTTGCGGGCTCGCTCGGCCAGCCACCGCACGGTGTAGGTCTTGCCGCTGCCGTACTCGCCGCGCACCGCCTTGAAACCGGCTCCCCCGGCCGCCACCGCCGCCAGCTCGTCGTCGAACGTGGTGGCGTAGCGTTCGGTGCCCACGGCGAACGCGTCGAGCCCTCGCGGCGGGACGGTGCCGCGGCGGAGGGCGTCGACAATCTCCCGCCGGCGCTGGGGAGAGATCACGGCGTGCGGAGGTCGAACTGGAACGCCGCCAGCTCCCGGTTCAGCTCGATCGTGCCGTCGGCCCGGACGGCGAGCACCTCGGCACCGTCGAGGTTCACGAGCCGCTGCACGAGCGTGAGGGCCATGCGGAGGGTGTCGGGCGGCTCGCCGGTGCGCTCGGACAGGGCCCGCAGGGCGAGCACCCCGCCGTTCGCCTCGACCGGTGCGAGATAGGCCCGCAGGCGCTCGTCGGGCAACGGCCGGGGGAGGCGCACCCGCGCCCGGTTGGCGACGAACGCCTCACTGGCGAGCAGGGCATCGACCAGCCCGCTCCCGCCCGCGATCGGTACGACCGCGACGACCGGGCGCTCGAACAACGACGGCTGCGGCAGACGCGGCCGGGCCGTGGTCGGTACCGGCGGTGGGGCCACCAGCGGTCGGGGCACCGGCGCGCGCGCCTCGCCCGTCCACCAGTCGGGCCTCGCGACGGGGTGGTGGCGCCAGCCCGCCGGGAGGGTTCGGGCCAGCACCGCGACCGGAACGAGCACCTCCTCGGGCGTGGCGCCGCCGTGGTAACCGTGCTTGTAGCCGCCGTAGCGCAGGCGAGCGTCGGCCGGCAGCACGACCCGCCCGCCGCCGAGCAGCACCCGGGGTCCAGCGACCTCGACCTCGTCGTCACGGGCCGCCGGGGGCGGCGTCCGCCAGCGCTCCCCTCCCCCGGGCGATGGCCGCGCGATCGCGTCGGGCCGGTGGATCACGTGACCGTGATCGGCGGTGACGATCACGACGCGGCCGGCCTCGCCGGCGGCGTCGAGAAGCCAGCCCAGCGGGCGCAGGGCGGCGAGGTCCCAGCCGACGCGGATCTGGTCGCCGCGCGCCAGATGGTCGTCGACGGAGTTCACCACGACGCCGATCACCCGCTGGTCGGGGTCGGCCACCGCCTGGCTCACATTGTCGGGCAGCGCCGTCCCGCTCGGCCCGACCAGCGCGGCCTTGTGGAACAACACGGGCGGGTGCGCGGGCGACGAGGCGGCGACGAGAGCGGCGTGGCCGGCGAACCCGGCACGCTCCTCGGCCTGTCCACCGTGACGCCGCGTGCCCGTGAGCAGCGCCGTGCGACTGGCCTCGGTCACCGTGGGCAACAGCGCCACGCCCACGGGCCAGCCAGCGCCGCCCTCGGGCGCGGCCGCGGCCCAACCCTCCGCCTCCAGGTCGGCGAGCAGCTCCTGGGCCACGGGCAGGCCCATCCCGTCGCACACCACGAGCAGCACCGGTGCCTCCCGGGCGACCGGCGTCACCACCTGTTCGAGCGCCCATTCGAGAGGGACGATGCGGGCGTCGGGGGCGGGCTCCGACGCCGACCATTCGGCGAGCAAGCCCGTGAAGTCCCGTACCTCCCGGGCCCGGGTGGCGGCGGTGTCGCTCGCCAGCCGGGCGTAGGCCTCCGCCAGCTCCGGCACCTGGTCGCCGTCCTCCACCAACCGGGCCGCCTGGTCGGCGTAGGCCCCGTCGCGGGCGTAGGCCTCGGCCGCGGCAGCAAAGGTCGATGGCGACTCGGCACGCGATCGGCCGAGCCGGCGCAGGAGGCGCACGGCCGCCTCGGCCGCCTCGATCCGGTGGCCTCGCCGCGCGGCCAGGCGGTGCCGGCGCACCCACTCCACGGCGGTGACCGCCGAGTCGAGGTCAACGGACGACAGCGCCCGCCCCAGAGCGCGCAGGCGCAGGTCGAAGCCCGACGCGAGCGCGTGGGACAGCACCGCCAGCTCGCTCGCCCCCACCCCCGCCAGCTCCCGCTCGGCGGTGTCGAGCACATCGCCCGCCCGGGCGGGCTGATCGAGCCACGCGACGGCAGCGTCGCCCCACGCCTCGGCCGCTTCGGGCGAGAGCCGGTCGCGCCCGAAGACCGTCTCCATGCGGACCCGCGCGACGACCTGGACGTCGGCCACGCCGGACCGGTCGGGTGCCGCCCACAGGACCTCGGCGACGAGGCCGAAGGCGGCCAGGTCGGGGCCCCGTCCGGCGGCGATGAGGTCGACGAGCACCGGCACCGCCGGTCCATTCCCCTCGCCCCAGCGCGCCGCCAGGCGGGCTCGCCGATCGGCGGGGAGGTGGGCGATCGCGGCGGCGACCTCGGGCTGTTCTGCGAGGGCGAGCACGGCGCCCAGGTCGGCAGGCTCGTCGTCGATCCCCAGGCGGGCCCGGTGCCAGGTTCTCCACGCCCGCCCGGTGTCGAGCACCCCGCCCCCCACCGGACCGCCGGCCCACCCCCCGGGCGGCGCGAGGGCGATGAGGTCGTCGATCAACCAGCGCTCGGCAACCAGGCGGGGGTCGAGCACGCTCGCCCGGAACAGGGCCAGCACCGAGCGGAACGGGTCGAGGGGGAGCACGTCGCCCTTCACCAGCCGCGTGCGGACATCGAGGCCGAGGTCGGCCCCGCTGCAGGGCGTCAGGACGACCAGCAGCTCGGGGGCGGCGAGGTGGTCGAGCAGGGCCTCGCGCACGGCGAGCGGCGACCGGCACGCGACCACGCGCATCGTGCGGCCGGCGCCGTTGAGCATGTCCGGCCCGGTCCAGTCGGCGTCGGCCCGCAGGGCCAGTGCTCGCTGGTGGTCGGCCGCGTCGGGCACGTAGGCGGCGGCCAGGGCCCGGACCTGGGCGGCGTCAGCCGTCGCCACCGGCCAGTTCCCGGAACTCCCAGCGCAGATCGAGCCCGGCTTCGGCCCGCAGGCGACGCCGGATCTCCTCCAGGCGGGCCTCGGCCGCCGCCCGATCGAACACGGCGGGGGCGGGGCCTGGAGCCGGCGTGGCTCCGGCGAGCGGCGACGGTGCGGCGGCCGGCGCCGGCGACGCCTGCCGGTTCACCCGGGCCAGCAGGTCGGTGATGGCCGACGTGGCCTGGTCCAGCCTTCCGACCAGGCCGATGGTGAGCTCGTCGGCGGCCAATGCCTCGGCCAGGCGCGCGGTCACGCCGTCCGTCCTGCCACCGCCCGTCCAGCTCGGTGACGAGGGCCACCAGCCCCCAGTTCCAGCGGTGCAGCTCCTCCGCCACCGCCGCAGCCTGGACGATCGACGTGCCCAGCGCCGCCGCCGTGGTCGGTATCTCGGCGGCGGCCAGTGCCTCCACGGCGTGATCGGGGCGGCGCCGGAGTCCCTCGACGAGGTCGAGCGCGGCGCGAGCCGTGCGCATCCGGGTGCCACTCGCCGCGTCGAGACCCAACCGGGCGTACGCCGCCTCGAGGCGGGGGACGAGACCACGAACGGCCTGCCGGGTGTCGGGGCCCCCGACAAGGTCGTGAACCTTCTCGCCGAGGTCGGCGACGGCGGTGGCGGACAGCAGCCTGCTGGTCGCGACGATGCCCATGTCGGACGCCCGCCGGCGCGCCTCGTCCCACACGGCCGGGGTGGGCAGGTCCTGCGCGCGGAGCTCCCAGTCGTCGCGGAGCCGGCCGATCTCGGGCCGGCCCACCGGCTGGCCGGCGGCGACCAGGGCCCGATCGGTGGCCGCCGCCAGCGCCAGGATCACCAGGTCGGCCACTTCGGTGGTCAGGCCGCGCCGCTCGGACGGAGTGTCGGCCCCGTCGAGCCACCGCCGCACCTGGCCGACGGTCATCGTGCCCGAGCCGGACTCGGCCCGCCGGCGCTCGACCACGTCCTTCCAGTACCCGACGTCGGCGATGAAGTGGGCGGCGTGCATGGTGCCGAGGCGCAGCGGTGCGGCCACCTTGGTGAGGACCCGTCGCATCGGAGGGTCGACGTTCTCCAGGCGTCCGTTGGTCTGCTGCAGCGCGAGGACGACCTGGGCCAGGGTGTGGGTGAGGTCGGCGCGCGACACAAGATCGGTGAACTCGGGGTGGCTCGGGAAGCGGGCGCGGAACAGTTGGTCGGCCAGCCCCTCGAGGCTCGAGCGCAGTGATGTGCCGACCGGGGGTCGCAGCGGCAGCGCCGGGTCGAGGCTGTGGAACTGATCGCCCAGGCTGAGGCGCTCCTCGACGTCGCCGGCCTGGACCGGCTCGACGCCGTAGGCCTGGTGGAGCGCGCCCAGCACCTGGGCCCTGGTCGCCGAGCGCTGGTTGTCGAGCTGGGTGCGCGCCGCCGGCCGCTCCGTCGGCGGGAGGTAGGACGCCAGGCGCTCGAAGGTGTCGCCGGTGAGGATGTAGTCCAGCCGCACGAGCTGGCCCAGCCTCGTGAGCGACGCGCCGGTCAAGAAGTTCGGCAGCCACACCGCCGACCACTCCGGGTCGCGATCGCGCCAGAAGTCCTGCACCCGGCTGCGGTCGTCGGTGGGCCCGGTGTCGATGCCGGTGAGGGCGAGGGACACGGTCGGGTCCTGCTCGTCATCGCCGACCTTCAGCTCCCCGACCTCGGCCTCCCACTTGCGCAGCTTGTGGAGCACCTGCTGGCGCTCGGTCCCCGGCACGAAGGCCCGCACGATCCCGGCGTTGAGGGCAGTCAGCCGGCTGACGGTGAGGCCACGCAGCGGCCCTACTTCGGGCACGAGCGCAGCGATGAGGAGGGTCTTGAGCAGGCGGGCGTCGGTGACGAACGGGTGGCTGCGCGGCAGGCTGTACACCTGGTCGTCGTCGAGGCCGTGCTCGCGCTGGAGCATGGGCGCCAGCCGCTGGCTCCACAGCCGGCGGGCCTGGGCGAACTGGAGGCGCATGACCTCGGTGAGCGGCTCGTCGCCGGCGTTGATGGCGTCCCACAGGTCGCCCAGGGGTACGAGCTGGCCCAACTCCAGGTCGTCGCGCCCCTCCACCAGCAACTGCAACATCACCTTGAGGGCGGTGCGCTCGCGCTGCATGGCCCCCGAGAGGGCCACCAGGGCGTCGACCAGAGCGGGGCTGAACGGGTACAGGCGCCGGAAGGCGGCGAGGTCGCCCGTACCGGTGAGCAGCACGTCGCGCTCGTCGCGCTCCTCGAGCTCGCGCCGAACGGCGTCGAAAGCATCGTCGAGCTGCTGGCGCGCGTGCTCGCTGCGGGGCCGTAACAGCCGGCGGGCGGCGATGGCGGGAAGGTTGCGGTCCTCGAGGGTGACGGTGTCGAAGCGGCCCTCGGAGTGGCGGAGGATGTCGAGGGCGGTGAGCGACTGGGCGCCGGGCACGTGCTCACCCACGAGCTCGCGCAGGTCGCGCTGGCGGGCGATGAAGCTGACGATGGGGGCCGGCCGCTCGGCGGCGTCGGCCTCCACCAGCTTCACCACCTTGGCCCCCTCGCGGCTCACGAACGCCACGTCGCCCATGCGCAACGCGAGCCACAGCACCAGCTCGTCGAGGAACAGGACCACGGCGTCGTAGCCGAGGCCCTTGGCGTGGCGGCTGATGGCGTCGAGGCCGGCATCCAGAGGGACGAACCCCTCGGCGGTGGCGTGGGCCTGGCCCGGCACGGCGCGGTAGTGCGTGCGCAGCAACGCCCCGACGAGCTGGTCGCGCTCGCCGGAACCGGGTGGGGCGGCCAGGGCGGTGTCGAAGCGGGCACCGTCCCATCCCGTGCCGTACTCCCCCCACTCGTCGGCCACCTCGCCCTCGGAGAGCACCCGGAAGAACACGTCGTCGCTGAGGTCGCGGCGCTTGGTGCGGGCGTCGTCGAGGATGCCGTCGGCCACGTAGACCGCCGGCAGGGGTGCGTCGGGGTGCAGCTTGCGGATGTGGGCCACGTAGCCGCCGAGCACCTCTTGTTCCATGGAGCTCTTGCCCACGAAGTGGAACGGCACCAGCAGGAACCGCCGGCCGTCGAGGCGCGGGCCGTGGCGGGCCACCGCCGGCGCCAGCTCGGGGATCGACCGGGCGGCGGGGTCGCCCTGCAGCAACAGGTGCAGCACCGCCATCAGCGCCGTCTTGCCGGCGCCGAAGCTGGCGTGGAGGTACGTGGCCTTGGACCGGTGGTCGGCGAGGGCGCTCGCGACCAGTGACAGCGAACGGTCGAAGCACGCCGCCAACTGCTCGGTCACGACGTAGTCGCGCACCGTCCGGCCCGGGTCACCGATGGCGGTAGCGAGGCTGATGACGAAGTCGCTCTTGTGGACCTCGGTCGGGATGTCGATCAGCTCGGCCAGGCGGGTCACCGGGTCACCACCTCCGCGATCGAGGTCGCCCGGCCCAGAGCGGCGTCGGTGGTGATGAGCGGAACCGCGAGGTGCGCCGCCAGCTCCACGTAGAGCGCATCGACGACGCGCACATCGTGGCGCCGCTCCCATGCCCGAGCGAGAAGCGGGGCGACAGCATGGCGCTCGATCGGCGCCGACGCGATCGCCACGAGCCGGCTGGTCACGCCCTCCGCCGCCAGCAAACCCCCGCGATGGAGGCGACCGAGGGCCGACAGCACCTCGGCGTCGACGTGCGCGGGAGCGTGCAGCGCAGCGCCTGCGATCCGCTCTCCCACGGCGCGACCCAGCTCCTCGTCGAGCAAGAGGTCAACCAGTGCCGAGGCGTCGACGACGAGCCCGTCCTCAGCCACCCCGAAGGCCCATCTCCTCCCGTGCGGCATGCAGGGCGGCGAGGGCCTCGTCGTGAGCCACCCCGGTCGGGGGCAGCTTGTTGATCTGCTCGAGCCACTCGTCGGTCTTGCGGCCGGCCAGCTCCCGGCGCAGCGCCTCCTGGGTGATGCTCGACACGTTGAGGCCCGCCTCCCGGGCCTGCTCCGCCAGGTCGTCGGGCAGGTAGACGTTCACGCGAGCCATACACACAGGCTACACACAACGAACCGGCAGCCGGGTTGCCTTGGTTTTGCCACAAATATGCAAGGCATGTGATCTGGCTCCAGCCCCGGCGACAAGTCTTGCATTTCTCGGCATTCGCACCGGCGGGCGAGAGCGGTCTGGTCACGAGCGTCGGCGGGCCCGGCCGCGACCCGACGGTGCGGGCCGCCAGGCGGTGAGGTCGTCGGGCGTGAGGTGGAGGGCCCGCAGCTCGGTGTCGACGAGCACGGCGATCTGGGTGCCGGGGCGGTCGAGGGCGGGATCGGGGTTCGGGTCGTCGTACCACTGCTTCAGCCACGGCACGAGCTCGGCCAGCCCGGCCAGCAGGGGCGTGAGGTGCTCGGCGTCGCGGCCGTCGCGCTTGGCCTGCACGAACCAGGCGGCCAGCGCTCGGGCCCGCGCAGGCGTGGGCGTGGATGACGGCCTTCTTCGACGCCTTCCCGGACATCACCCACGAGATCGTCACCGCCATGCGCGAGGACCGGTCCGAAGCCGTCGAGCTCTCCATCGTCGGTACGCACACCGCGCCGCTCGTGTCACCCCAGGGGTCGATCCCCGCCACTGGGAAGCCGATCACTCTGGCGGCCTGCAACATGGTCACGCTCGACGAGAACGACCGCGTCCGGTCCTACCACGTGTACGTCGACCAGATGGGCTTCATGGCCCAACTCGGGCTCGTCACCTAGGGGGAAGGCCGGCGCCCGCGGTCGAGGAGTCGCGTCGGCCGGCGAGAACGCCGAGGCCGTCTTGACCGTATGACCCGCCGCGTCGGCGGGACTGTCGACTTCGCCGTCCGACGGTGACAGCCTTACGACATGTCGGCCCTTGATCATCATGCCGAGAGGGTGACGGCCCTCCGACGTGCCGTGTACGGCGCCATCGCCGTGACACCACCCGAGGCGCGAGCGGCGGCGGCGAGCGGCGGCGAGCGGCGGCGACGTGACGGAACCACCTGCCTCCTACCTCGCCAACGTCCGGGAGACGTCGTACCGGATCAGCGACGCCGACGTTGGCGCGCTGCGCGCCGCCGGCCTCGGCGAAGAGGAGATCTTCGAGCTCACCATCGCCGCCGCCCTCGGCGCGGCCCTGGGCAGCCTGGACGCGGGGTTACAGGCCATCCAAGGTGATCGATGATGCGCCTGGAGGTCCTCGAGCATGGTCACCGCCGGCCGGCCAAGGCGTTCCAGCGCACCGTCGCACTCCTCCTGCGCCACGAGGTCGACGACGTCGTCAAGACGGCCCTGCACCGGCCGGAGTTCTGGGGCCGGCCGTTCTTCGCCCTCGGGACCGAGGTGCTGCGCGGGCCTTCCTACTGGACGGCCGCCGAGCGCGAGCTGATGGCCGTGTTCAGCTCCGAGCTCAACACGTGCCCGTTCTGCGTTCGCGTCCACACGGAGACGACGAGGGTCGAATCCCACGGCGAAGTCGACGCGAGCGCCCAAGTCGGCGACGCGGCCCCAAGTGGGGGCCGTGCTACCTCTGCTGGAGAAGGTGTCCCGGAGGCCGGACGAGGTCACCGCCGAGGATGTCGATCGCGTGTGCGCGGCGGGAGTGCCCGACGACGCCATCGTCGACGCGCTGCACGTCAACCTCATCTTCAACACCGTGAACCGCCTCGCCAACGCGTTCGACTGGGCATGGGACTCAGACGAGCACGTGCGCGCCGCAGCCAAGGTGATCCACCGGACCAGCTACAAGCTCCCCGCGTTCGTCATGCGGTAACCGCGTCGACCCCGGCGCGCTGGCGCGGCGAATCAGCTGTCGTCGTCGACTACGCCGCGCAGAGTGCGCGCGAAGGCTTCGGGTTGGCCGGCGTATCCGAACTCGCCGCCGAGGAAGCCGCCGTGGTGGCTCGGGAACACGGTCGCTTGCTGCCCGAGCAACGCGGCGGTGGCCACCGCCGTGCGTCCGGTGAAGGTGTCCAGGGACTCCTCGCCGACAGCGATCACGACGCGCGTCGGTGCCGCCGCCAGCGCGTCGACGTCGAGGCGATAGCTGCTGACCGCCCAGGACCGGTCGGACAGCAACGGGTCGTCACGGGAGCCGTCGTCCTCGGCCGGCATCCCGAACTGCGCGGGCTCCGGCACGGGCTGCGCGAAGTAGTCGTCGCTGAACTCGCCTCGCCACGATGTCATGGCGATGAAGGTCGCCATGCCCGCGTTCGACCCCTTCGCATCGTACGTGTCCCGGACGCCGGCGCGGGCGCGCTCGGCCGCCTCGGCGTCGGGCAGCACGTCGATGAGGGGCGGCTCATGTGCGACAAGGGTGGCCATGTCGTTTGGGTACGCCGCCACAACCGCGAGCGCGGTCACCGCGCCGCCACTGCTCGCGAACATCTCCACCGGGCCGACACCGAGCGCCTCGATCACGGTGTGCACGTCGAGCGCCTGGACCGTGGGCGCATGGTCGACCCGACCGTCCTTGCGTGTGCTGCGGCCGAGGCCGCGCGGGTCATAGGTGACCACGGTACGGTCGGGAAAGTGTGACGCCAACGTCGCGAAGCCTCTGGCGTCCATGGGCTGGCCGATCATGAACAGCGGTGGGCGTCCGTCGGCGGTAGGCAGCGGGCCGTGCACGTCGTAGGCGATGTCAACCTCGGCGGTCTCGAGCGTGTGCGTCGTCGTCATGCCGGTGGTGACGTTTGCCCTGTCGAGAACTCATCGCACAATCCTCAGCGACGTGTCTCAGCGCGCCCTGACCTAGCGTCGTCGCCGGTGGTCGGCGACCGGGGGCGCGCGAAGGTCTTCGTCAGCCACGCGAGTCACGACCAGGCACTGGCGGACGCGCTGGTCCGGCTCTTGCGCCGCGGCACCCACCTGGCAGTTGAAGATTTCTACTTCTCCGCGAACCCACTGATGGGAGTACCCGTCGGCGAGGACTTCGTGGAAGGGATTCGCGGAGGGCTCCGTGGCGCGCGCATCGTCGTGATGCTCATCACGCCGGCGTACATGGCAAGCGACTTCTGCCTCGGCGAGCTGGGTGCGACCTGGTTCTGCGGCGGTCCGTTCTTTCCGATCGTCGTCCCTCCGCTCGGGCCTGCGCAGCTACCCGGGCTCATCGCCAGCCGGCGGGTGTGCAATCTCGCCGCGCCGGGTCAAGCGGTGGACGAGCTCCTGGATGCCTTGGGACGACACTGTGGCGTCCGCTTCGACATCCGCGCCTGGAATCAGGCGCGGGACGCCTTCGAACAAGAACTTCCACGCCTCTTGAAAGCACGCGATCCGGAGCCGGCGGCAGGCGCGTACCCCGGCGACACGTTCGGCCCACAGGACCCGACCGATTCAGCCCGGACGGTTCTCGAAGGTCTCGTTGACAATCGCCGTCGGGCGTACCTCGTGTACTCGAGCCATCTCGCGTGGCAGCTCTACGATCAGGTCGGTCGGCTCATCCGGCTGGCGGAGGAGCGGATCTCCGCGACGACGGTGCGGGACGCCCAAGGCCTGGCGCGCATCCAGGGTTTGCTCTACCGCGCCGGGAAGGGGACAGGTCTGCAATCGTTAGCGGCCGACGAGTTCCGTCCCGAGTATTGGGACGCGGACCTGGTGCTGCTCGGGAGCAAGCGTGCCAACCTCATCAGCGACGCGGTGCTGACCGAGCGCCGTTGTCCGTTCCAGTTCAACGCGGCCGACGACGCGATCATCGAGACGGATACCGGTAAGCGCTGGGAGCGCGACGCCGCATTCGACTACGGGCTGCTGGGCAAGTGCGCAACGTCCGAAGGTGTCCGTATCGTGGCGGCGGGCATCGGCGCGACCGCTACGCGGGCATGCTGTGAGGTGCTGGTCCGCGCCATTGAGAATGGCGACACCGAACCATATGCCTCGCCGTTCGCCGGACTCGTCAGGGTTTCGCTCGCCGGCGAGTCCCAGCCGCCGGAGATGATCATTCGGCACGACTGGCCAGCTTGAGGGTCGACGCTCGCTGCATCTCGCCGCTGAACGACCCGGTCCACGAGCTGTGCAGCAACGAGTGATTGCCGTCGTGGACGACCGCGTGTATCGGCAAGGGGGCGGAAGAGCTCTGCGTCCGTGACGGCGGAGGTTCGTGATGAGAGCCCGAAGGCGATGGGCCACCACCGGCGCGGCCCTGGCGATGACGGCGATGGTGGTGGTGACCGGCGGCCTGCTGCGTTGCGCGGGTCCGGCTGGGGCTGTCACCTCGATGACGGAAACCCATGCCAGCGCGGTGACGCGGCCGGTCCCGACCGTGGGGCAGGCCCTGATCATCCTCGCAACGATGATCGTGACGCTCGCGATCTGGACCGTGTTGCTGATCGTGACCAAGCCGTTCATCCTCCGTTGGTTGCACGTGCGGCGGTTCCGATCGCAGCTATGCGATCTCGACGGTGTGAGCCTGACCTGGCGAGCCAAGTACGCCGGCGAACAGCCCTGACACCGACGTCTGGCCGACGATCGCCGGCGGCCAACACGGGCCTGCAGCAATGACCGAGCCGACGATCCGCCCATGGGGGTCGCGAACGGGCGGCCAGACTCCCGTCCGCCGCCGACGCCGTCTAGCATGCGTCGGGGCGCCCTTCGCGGCGACCGAAGGGACGGTTCGGGGGACATGGAACCGAGCGACGGTCGACCGGCTACCACCCGGACTCGCTCCCGCATCCGGCCGCTCGCGGGGGTGTTGGTCGTGGCGCTGTTCGCCGCCTTCGCCGTCGCCGGCCCGGTCAAGATCTTGGTCAAACGGTCCGAGAAGGCCCAGAGCGCGGCCGGCGCGGCCACGGTTACGATGGCGGGCCTCAAGTTCAGCCCGGCCACGCTCACCGTCGCACGGGGCACAGAGGTCCTCTTCGACAACAACGACGTGGCCCCGCACACGGTCACGGCCGACGTCGGTACGACAGACTCCGGCATCCTCCAACCGACCAAGGCCTTCCGGTTCGTGGTGAACGAGCGATTCGTCTACCACTGCTCCGTCCATCCTTCGATGAAGGCAACCATCGACGTCTCGGGATAGGCCCATGCTCGCTGGGATCAACATCATCCGGTTCCTCAACCAGC
>JBOGIC010000669.1:0-2229 GCA_050744985.1 Acidimicrobiales bacterium | reverse complement strand
TCGACGCCATCTGCAACGGCGAGGGTGAGTTCGCCTTCGAGGAGTTCTATGGGCTGATGGGCGAGGGCCGGGACTTCACCGGCGTGCAGAACTTCTGGTTCAAAGCCAACGGCGGGATGAACGGATCGTCGAACGGCAACGGGTCGAACGGGCACGGGGCCCCGGTCGGCGACCACACAGTCATCCGTAACGGGTTCCTCCCGCTGATGACGCCGGAGGAGATGGAGGGCCTGCCGTTCCCCGAGTACGGCGCCTCCACCGAGAAGATCTACGCCTACGGGCGCGGCTTCGTCCCCATGACGAAGAACGACTACCTGATGAACTTCAGCCTCGGCTACCAGACGGTGTGGTCGATCGGTTGCCCGTTCCACTGCTCGTTCTGTGGCAACACCAAGTTCATTGCCAACGACCCCAAGTACAAGCGTGTGCGCCACCCGAGCGCCCGCTACATCGTCGACGAGATCAAGTCGGTGCGCCAGACGTTCCCGTTCGTCAGCCACGTGAGCTTCCACGACGACAGCTTCATGGCGATCATGTACCGCGAGCTCGAGGAGTTCGCCGAGCTGTGGCGCGCCGAGCTCGGGATCCCGTTCACGGTTTACGGCGTCATCCCCAACTACGTGAAGGAGGAGAAGTTCGAGATCCTCACGTGGGCCGGCATGAACCGGGTGCGCATGGGCATCCAGAGCGGCAGCCAGGCGATCCTCGACTTCTACAAGCGCCCCACACCGCCCGAGAGGATCCTCGAAGCGGGCGCGGTCATCGGCAAGTTCTCGGCCAAGTACCACATCCCGCCGGCGTACGACATCATCGTCGACAACCCGGTCGAGACCAAGCAGGACGTGGACGACACCCTCGAGCTGCTCTACACGATCGAGCGGCCGTACACCCTCTACATCTACTCGCTCAAGGTCATCCCCAACACCGAGCTGGCGCGGGCGATGAGCGAGAAGGGCATCGAGCTCGACGGCATCTCGTCCAGCTACATGGTGATCGCCCCCCGAGCGGCCAATCTCCTGCTCTACCTCCTCTGTGTCTGGCGTCCGCCGCGCTGGCTCTGGAACCGCCTGCTCCGCTTCGCCAAGCCCTGCCGCGAGCCCCAGAAGGAGTACCCGCGCCTGGGCATGCTCCTGCGCATGGCCTACCTGGCCAAGCGAGCCGGCGGCCACCTCAAGCACGCCGACTTCACCGTCCTCCCCGGCCGCACCGGCTATTTCCTATGGCGTGCGGGCATCGTCGGCCTCCTCTCGAAGAAGTTCATCAAGTACCCACCCAAGCCGGTGAAGGAGAAGCACAAGCCGGCCGATGTCGCAGCACGCATCCCCCTGACCGAGCTCGAAGTCGGGTAGTCGGTAGCAGCGCGGTCGCGGTCGCGGTCGCGGGCGCGTGGGTGCGACTGCGGTGGGTCAATTCACGATCTGCGGGCCATCACCCCGCCCGGGTATGTCGGTGTCGGGGGTGGCGGGGGTCGTCGGGCGGCACGAAGGCCCGTTTGCCCCGACCCGGGACCAGGGCCCAGCCCTCGACGGTCTTGAGGTGGTGGTGATGTCGGCAGTAGCGGTCGAGCAGGTCGAAGATCGTGATCTTGGTCTTGGCCCAGTCGACGCGGTGGTCGATCTCCCGGGCCGCCGACGAGCAGCCCTCCACGGCGCAGGTGGGGTACAGCCACTCCAGCGCCGTGCGCTGGCGGGCGGTGGGGCGCCGGCCCAGGTGTGCCACCCCCACCACCGCCTCGCCGTCGGTCACCACCGCCGCCAGGAACGGGTCGCCGCTGTCGATCATGCCCCGCACCGCCGAGACGGCCACCGGGCCGTAGCCGGCGATCTCGCACACCTCGCCGTCGACGGGGTAGCCCCGCAGCAGGGCCCCCAGGTCGACGCGCACGATGACCTTCGCCGGCGCGGAGGAGCGCTTGGCCGGTGCGTCCCCCGGGCCGCACACCGCCTCCCACCAGGGCGTCGGCGGCGTAGGCCTCGGCGGGCTCCCGGCGCCCGGCGGCCCGCGCGGCCCGGAACAGGCGGTCCCGGATCGGTTCCAGCGCCGCCATGACCGCCGCCCCCACCTCGGGGTTATGGCGCAGCGCCAGGTTCCACACCCCCTCGGCGTCGGTCCAGCACCGCAGCGAGCGCCGGGCGTGGTTGCGCTGGCGCCGCGCCTCGGCGCTGGGCGCCGCCGCAGCCCGCGTGCGGCCGCATAAGGCGCGCAGCTCGCCCAGGGACAACGCCCGGG
>JBOGIC010000668.1:0-6542 GCA_050744985.1 Acidimicrobiales bacterium | reverse complement strand
CCTGGCGGCTGTGCACCTCGTCCCAGTTGCAGCGACGGGCCAGCTCGAGCACCGACGCCCGCCGGATCGCGCGCGGGTCGCCGCTCCAGTCGGCGGCGTCGTGATGGCCGATGGCGTCGAGGACGATGCCCTCGCGCAGCGCCCACTCGCCGACGGTCAGCGCTTCGAACCCGAACAGCTCCATCGCCGTCAGCAGGAACAGCGAGCCGGTCGGGATGATGTCGGCCCGCCCCGAGTCGAGGCCCGCCAGGCGCGACCGGGCGGAGGCCGGCACGGCCAGCATGTCCTTGTGCAGGGCCTGCAGCTCGGTCCGCTCGAACGTGAGGTGGTTGACCGAGACCGGCACGGTCCCCGTGCGCCGGGCGGCGATCATCCGGGCGAGGGTGCACAAGGTGCCGCTGGTGCCCACGCTCATCCCCGGGTGGAGCCGGGCCACCTCGTCGGCCAGCGGGGCCAAGCCGGCCGTGTAGCGCTCGCGCAGCCGGCGGATGTCCCCGGTGCTCGGCGGGTCGCCCCGCACCAGCTCGGCCGTGAGCCGGGCCACCCCCAACTTGACGCTGGCGCCCCACCGGAGCCCGCCCCGGTCGCCGACCATCACCTCGAGGCTGCCGCCGCCGAGGTCGAAAGCCAGGGCCGGGGGCGGCTCGATGACGATGCTGGCCCGGATGGCGTCGAAGATCAGCCGGGCCTCTTCGGCGCCGGTGATGACCTGCACCTCGACGCCGGCCTCCTCGCGGATGCGGTCGACCAGCTCGCCACCGTTGTCCGCCTCCCGGATCGCGCTGGTGGCGTAGGCGACGATCTCGTCCGACCCGGCGGACTCGGCCAGCGTGCGGAACCGGGCGACCGTGTCCACGGCCCGACGGGCGTCGGCGTCGGGCACCCGGCCCTCCCGGGCCACGGCGTCGCCGAGGCGCAGCATCTCCTTCTCCTTGGCCAGCGGCATGAACGTGCCGTCCGCATGGGCGTCGACGACGAGCAGGTGGAACGAGTTCGTCCCGAGGTCGAGGGCGGCGATGCGCATCTGAACCTGAACTTATGCCTTCCCCGGCGCTAATCCGCGAACGGTCACGCCGGTGGCGGCACGTGCTCAGCCCGCACGAACCGGCCCGACCCGTCGGCCTCGAGTACCCACGTCGATCCCTTGTCGTACGGGTAGTCGTCGGGCAGCGGCAGCCCGTCCAGTTGCTCGAGGCGCTCGAGCAGGCGAGGAATGTTGTCGCCGTGGGTGCACAGGACCGTGGTGATACCGGCGAGCGACCGGACGAGAGCCACGGTGTCGTCGGCGCCCGCGCCCTCGGCGAGGGCGTCGCTCTCCTCCACCCTCAGGCCGAGCTGTTCGGCCAGGGGCTCGACGGTCTGCACACACCGTGTGTAGGGGCTGGAGATCACCCGCTGCATCCCCTTGTCGGCGAGCAGGTCGGGGAGCTGCTCGGCTTGCTTCCACCCGATCTCGTCGAGCGGGCGGAGGTGATCGGGACCGGCCCATTCGTCGCGGTCACCCGCGTCCCCGTGGCGAACCAGGTACAGGGTCATAGGCAGTCGAGCAGGCGGCGGTCGTGGTCGTAGGAGAGGACCGATCGCGCGTCCTCGACGGGCACCCACCGGGTCTCGTCGACCTCGTGATTGGGCGCGAACTCACCACCCAACGGTGACATCGCCCAGTAGCGGACGATCTTGGGACGCCCGGCGGAGTCCCGGTACGAGACCTCCGGCAGCTCGCGGTCGAGCGAGACCGACAGGCCCGTCTCCTCGGTGACCTCGCGTCGCGCCGCGTCCGGGTGCGCCTCGCCAGCGGTGAGCTTGCCCTTCGGAAAGGTCCAGTCGTCGTACTTGGGCCGGTGGACCAGCAGCACCTCGGTGTTGCCGTCCTGGGTCCGGCGCCGCACCACACCGCCCGCGGCGCGCACGGTCTGGTCATTCGTCATCCGTAGCCAACCAGGCCCGACGCTTCTTCTTGTTCGCCTTCTTCCAGGCCTTGCGCCACTCGCCCCGCCGCGCCGCCGCCTCGGCCCGCTGCACCGCCACGAGCTCGCCGAGGGTCAGGGCCTGCCCGACGTCGGCGCCCTCGACGGCCTGGCGCAGCCACGACTCGGCGACCATGGCGTCCTGGTGGTCCCCGAGCACGCCTTGGACGCCGGCCACGGCCTTGGCCAGCGTCTCGGCCGGCTTCCCGAACGCCGGTGCGACCGCCTCGGCCGCGTACCGCGCCCGCTTGGCCTTGATCCGCACCTCGTGCAGCTCCTCGGGCGCCGGCTCCGGCGGCAGGGCCTTGACGGTCTTGCGCAGCTTCTTCATCGGCGCGGCGACCAGGGGCGCCAGCACATCCGCCGCCGGCAGGTCGGCGTCGGGCGAGAGCTGGGGGCCGTTGGCCACGGCGACGAGGCGGTCGAGCAGCGCCACGTAGCGAGCCGAGCTCATGCCCTCCAGCATGCGGGCGCGCGCCAGCTCCCGCTCGTCGGCCAGGCGCCGCAGCAACGGGGCGAACCCGGCGGCGTCGACCTCGGGCAGGTCGGCCGCCTGGTGGCGGAGCCGGTCGGTGAGGACGTCGGCGTCGCGCACATCGCCCAGCAGCGACCCGAGCCACTTCAGCTCGTCGCGCAGCGGCTCGGCCCACCCTTCGGCAAGGAGGGGGGCAAACGTGCGCAGGTCGGACCGCATGCGGCGGGTGCCCACCCGGGCCTGGTGCACGTCCTCGGGATCGTCGCCCAGGCGGACGCCGGGGTCGTGGACCAGTGTGCGGCTCACCGAGCGGGCGAGCGCGGCGCGCACCACCTCGGCCGCCGTCGGCTTGGCGCCGATCTCGGGGACCTCCACCTCGGGCGGCGCGGTGGCCCGGGCGCCGAGGGCTCGCACGACCTTCGGGGTGTTGTCGGACTCACCGGCGCCGGCGGCGACGAGTCGCTCGATGATCAGCCCGAGGAGCTCCTCCGGGGCCCGGTCGTCGACCTCGACCTCGACCTCACGGAACCGGGCGGCCACGCGACGGCCGTCGAGGACGGTGACCTCGTCGTCGACGACCTCGGCCAGGCGGTGCCCCTCGCCGTCGCGCAGCGCCACGCCGCGCCGCCGGGTCCGCAGCCGGGCCACGGGCACGAGCTTGGCCCGCCGCACGAATGCCCGCACCAGCTCGACCGCCTCCGCCGGCGGTAGGCCGCTCGGGCCGGGGAACTGCACCTCGCGCCGCACGAGCGCGGGGCCGTCGTCGCCCTCGGGCAACTTGACCGTCCACCCCGTGCCGTCGCCCGCCCGGAACCGCATCGTGACGCCCCACCGGGCGAGGCGCATGTCACGCGTGTCGTAGTAGACGGCGTCGAGCACCCGCGCCTCGAGCGCCTCCGGCAGCACGCCGTCGGCCACCTCGTCGAGGCTGGGCAGGCTGAAGCCGGGCCAAGCCGACAGCTTCACCTCCCGCTCGGTGAAGCCGTGCGTGTCCGGGTGGCCGTCAGGCACGCCGGGCGTCCGCGCCGCGACGGCGGCGCGCTCGCTCATATGCCCGTTCCTGTAGCCGGGCCTGGGTGTTGACCCCTTCAGCCGTAGGTACCTTCAGCCAGTCCCCACCCGGCTGCAACTCCCACGCCAGCACGTCGTCGGCCAGGTTGGCGTCGAGGATCTCCTGCAGCCGCTCCTGGAGCTCGGACCGTTCGACCGGTGTCACCGCCTCGACGCGGCGGTCGAGGTTGCGGGGCATCATGTCCGCCGAACCGATGTAGTAGCGGCGCTCGTCGCCGCGCCGGCCGAAGGCGAAGATCCGCGAGTGCTCGAGGAACCGTCCGACGATCGAGCGCACGCGGATGTTGTCGGACAGGCCCGGCACCTCCGGCCGGAGGCAGCAGATGCTGCGGACGATGAGGTCGATGTCGACTCCGGCCTGCGACGCCTCGTACAGCGCGTCGATGACCCCCGCGTCCACGAGGTTGTTCATCTTCATGACGATCCGCCCGGCGTCGCCTTTGTCGCGCTCGGCGGCGATGAGCTCGATGACCCGGGACCGCAGCGTCACCGGGGCGACCAGCAGCTTGCGGTACTCCTCCTGGTGGCTGTAGCCGGTGAGGGAGTTGAACAGCTCGGTCAGGTCGGCACCCAGGTCGGTGTCGCAGGAGAGCAGGCCCACATCCTCGTAGAGGCGAGCCGTCTTCGGGTTGTAGTTCCCCGTCCCGATGTGCACGTACCGGCGGATGCCATCGGCTTCGTCCCGCACGACCAATGCCGTTTTGGTGTGGGTCTTGAGGCCGACCAGCCCGTAGACGACGTGGACGCCCGCCTCTTCCAGCGTCCTCGCCCACTGGATGTTCGCCTGCTCGTCGAAGCGCGCCTTGAGCTCGACCAGCACCGCCACCTGCTTGCCCAGCTCCGCCGCCCGGATGAGGGCCTTGATGATCGGGCTGTCCCCGGACGTGCGGTACAGCGTCTGCTTGATCGCCAGCACCCGCGGGTCGTCCGCCGCCTCTTCGATGAACGCCTGTACCGACGTGGCGAAGGAGTCGTAGGGGTGGTGGACGAGGATCTCCTGCTCCCTGAGCACCGCGAACAAGTCGGCGGGTCGACCGTCGGCGTCGATCAGCCTCGGCTGCGTCACGCCCAGCCAGAGATCGTCCTTCAGCTCGGGCCGGTCGACGTCGTGCACCGCCCACAGGCCGCTCAACTGCAGCGGACCGTCGATGACGTAGACGTCGTCGGGGCCGAGCTCGAGCTCGCGCACAAGCAGATCGCGGGTCTCGGAGGACATGCGGCTGTCGACTTCCAGGCGGACGGCCTTGCCGAACCGGCGCCGCCGCAGCTCGATCTCGATGGCGGAGAGGAGGTCGTCGGCCTCCTCCTCCTCGAGGGTGAGGTCGGCGTTCCTCGTCACGCGGAACGTGTCGTGGCGCTCGATCTCCATGCCGGGGAACAGCCGGTCGAGGTGGGCGGCGATCACCAGCTCGAGGGCCACGAAGCGCTCGCCGTCGGGCATCACGACGAAGCGGGGCAGCAGCGGCGGCACCTTCAGCCGTGCGAAGCGGCGCTCGCCCGTGCTCGGGTCGACCACGTGGACGGCGAGGTTCAACGAGAGGTTGGAGATGTACGGGAACGGATGGCCGGGGTCGACGGCGAGGGGGGTCAGGACCGGGTAGATGCGCTCCTCGAACACCTTCACCAGGAACTCGCGGTCGTCGTCGTCGAGGAGGTCCCAGTCCGAGAGCACGATGTCGACGGACGCGAGCTCGGAGACGACATCGCCGGTGAAGATGGCCGACTGGCGCTTCACCAGGTCCTCGACCCGTCGGCGGATCTCCCGGAGCTGTTCGGCGGCGGTCATGCCGTCGGGTGACGCCGGAGTGACGCCGGCGGCGACCTGGCCCTTCAGCGCGGCCACGCGCACCTGGAAGAACTCGTCGAGGTGCTCGCTGAAGATGGCGAGGAACTTGGCCCGCTCGAGCACGGGCTGGCTGTCGTCGTCGGCGAGCGCGAGCACACGCGTCACGTAGTCGAGGAAGCTCAGCTCGCGGTTGACGTAGCGCGCGGCCCCCTCGGGAACCGGCGGCTCCCCGGTGTTCTCATCCTCGACGACCGCGGTTTGATCGAGGTCCGTCGGCACGGGCTTCAGGCTACCTCGGTCACCTCATCCGCGGGGCGGCCGTCGAGGCGCGCGCGGAGCGCGTGGATCGCACCCTCGAGGAGGGCGGCCGCCCTCCCGTGCAGGCCCTCGGCGTCGAGCGTGCCCGCCGCCGACAGGTGAACACTGAGGTCGTTGCGGGTGATCAGGAACCAGTTGGCGTCCCGTGGCGTCACCGGCCCGGGATCGGCGAGGAGGTCGCCGAGCAGGCTCTCGACCGACGCCAGCCGCTGGCCGGCCGAGGACACGCTGGCGGGTTCCGCCCGAGCGAGGAGATCGGCCGCGGTGTCCAGGTGCTCATGGAGCGCCTCGAGGTCGATGGGCGTCGCCTGCACGTCGCTCATTGCGGGACAGGAGCGACGCCGGTGGCCACCAGGTACTCGATGCGCCGGGTGACGTTGACAGCATGGTCACCCAGGCGCTCGAAGAACCGGGCGACCAGGCCCAGCTCGATGGCGGCGGCGACCGGGACGGGATTGCGGGCGACGTCTTCGGTGAGGCGTACGTGCAGGTCGTCGAGCCGGTCGTCGAGGGCGCGCAGGTGCGGTAGCGCCGCCGTGCTCCGCACCCGCCACGCACCCGCGGCCAGCCCCCACATCTCTGCGGCGATGGAACCCATCTCGCCGATGAGCCGGCGGGCCATAGGGGTCAGGCCGCGCGCCAGGCCGTGCTGGCTCCGCAGAGCGATGTGCTCCACCAGGTCGCCGGTGCGCTCGAGCTCGGGGACGACCCGCAGGACGGAGACGAACAGGCGCATGTCCGCGCGCGCCGTGACCGGCCGGTCGAGCTCGGTCTGGACGAGTCGCTCGATACGCAGCTGGAGGTCGTCGATGAGCGCGTCGTCGGCGACGATCCGCCGTGCGGTCTCGCGGTCGCCTTCGAGGAAGGATGCGGTCGCGTCGACGATGCCGTGCTCGACCATCGCGAACAGGCGTAGGACCGCGTC